>WTFZ01000106.1:0-3346 GCA_011523835.1 Synechococcus sp. CO36386bin_29
CCTGGATGATCACCTTCGTGCCCTTGCGGGTGTTCTCAAACAGCCATCGGGCCTGGGCTGTTGGCATGCGCACGCAGCCGTTGCTGCGGGGCACTCCGAACGACTGGCCGGCATCCTCCTGCCAGGGGGCTCCATGCATGCAGATCAGTTCGTTGGCGGTGATGCACATGGCGTAGGGAACGCCTGGTGCGACGTAATTGCGCCCGCGCATGGTGACAGAGCGATACTTCGTGATTACCGAGGCATGTCCTGTCGGAGTGGGTGTGGAGGCTTTCCCTGTGCTCACAGGGATCACTCGCACAATGTTTTCCTGGGTGTCCAGAACGGTGAGCTTCTGGTCGGAGAGGTCAACGACAAGGGTGGCGATGAGGTCCAGCATGGTGATGTGACAGTGGCTGCACTGCACCATCGCTAGCTGTCTCAACTGAGACTCATTTGTCTTCCTTGGAAAGAATTCCCATTCGTCCGGCGGTTGCGGGGCGCGTCAGCGCGCCTCTGTACTGTCAAGACATTGTTTGCTTTTGTCTGATTTGGCGCGTCCCGTTGTCGCGATTATCGGGCGCCCCAACGTTGGTAAGTCCACGCTGGTGAATCGCCTCTGTCACAGCCGGGAAGCAATCGTGCACGACGAGCCCGGTGTGACCCGTGACCGCACCTATCAGGACGGTTACTGGAGTGACAGGGAATTCAAGGTGGTGGACACCGGTGGCCTGGTCTTTGACGACGACAGCGAGTTCCTGCCTGAGATCCGCGAACAGGCAGCTCTTGCCTTGGAAGAAGCCAGCGTCGCCTTGGTGATTGTGGATGGTCAGCTGGGGGTGACAGCGTCTGATGAGGCCATCGCAGAATTTCTGCGCGGCCAGCGCTGTCCGGCGCTTCTCGCAGTCAACAAATGCGAGTCGCCGGAGCAGGGACTGGCGATGGCAGCCGAGTTCTGGAGTCTTGGCCTTGGAGAGCCGTACCCCATTTCTGCGATTCACGGGGCTGGAACCGCGGAACTGCTGGATCAGGTTCTCACCTACCTGCCACCGAAGTCTGAGGAGGATGACAGCGAAGAGCCGATTCAGCTCGCCATCATCGGTCGCCCGAATGTGGGCAAATCGAGCTTGCTGAACGCCATCTGCGGTGAGCAACGGGCCATCGTCAGCCCAATCCGCGGGACGACCCGTGACACGATCGACACCAGTCTTGTGCGCGAGAACAGGCCCTGGCGTCTCGTCGATACCGCAGGCATCCGCCGCCGTCGCAGTGTCAATTACGGCCCCGAATTCTTTGGGATCAACCGCAGCTTCAAAGCGATTGAACGCAGTGATGTCTGTGTGCTGGTGATCGATGCCCTCGATGGCGTCACAGAGCAGGATCAGCGGCTCGCCGGTCGCATTGAGGAAGACGGGCGCGCCTGTGTTGTCGTGGTCAACAAGTGGGATGCCGTGGAGAAAGACAGCCACACCATGACGGCCATGGAGAAGGAGCTCAGGGCCAAGCTCTATTTCCTGGATTGGGCTCCCATGCTGTTCACTTCAGCCCTGACAGGTCAGCGGGTGGACAGCATCTTTGCTCTGGCGGCTGTGGCTGTGGAACAGCATCGCCGCAGGGTCAGCACATCCGTGGTGAATGAAGTGCTGAAGGAGGCCTTGAGCTGGCGCAGCCCTCCCACCACCCGAGGTGGCCGCCAGGGCCGTCTCTACTACGGCACCCAGGTCGCCAGCCGTCCACCAAGTTTCACCTTGTTCGTGAACGATCCCAAGTTGTTTGGTGACACCTACCGTCGCTACGTGGAACGACAAATCCGAGAGGGACTCGGTTTTGATGGAACTCCTCTGAAGTTGTTCTGGCGGGGTAAGCAGCAGCGCGATGCCGAACGTGATCTCGCCCGTCAGCAGAAGCGCCAGGGCTGAGCTGAATGGACTGGCTTCGGCAGATTCCGATCGGTCAATACGTGGATGGGCAGGAGGGATGGCTCCGCTGTCTTGACCCCAGGATCAAGTTTGCCTGGGTGCTGATGTTCTTGCTGACCCCTGTGCTTGCGGGGCCGATCTGGAGGGTCGGCCTCGTGATCGGACTGCTTCTGGTCACTGGGTTGAGCGGTTTGCCACCGAGACTGTGGTGGCGATCTCTGCTCTTTCTTTCAGCGCTGGGATGCGCGATCGGTCTGTTAGCCATGCTTCTTCCCACCGGAGACCCGGGGGCGTCGCTGAGTTTGCGCTCAGCGCGTGAGCTGCCCGGCCTCCTTCTGCAGTCGCCGTCCTGGGAGTTGTTGCGCCTTGGTCCCCTTCAGGTGGGTCCGGTTCAACTCGGTCCATTGGTGGTCGACCGTCGCTCAGCTGAACTCGGTTTGAATAGCGCGACGCTGATTGTGACGGTGGTCCACAGCGTGAATCTGATGCTGCTCTCGACTCCGAGTGAGGATCTGATGTGGGCCCTGCGCTGGTGGCTGTCTCCTTTGGCTCGGCTTGGGGTTCCCATGGACAGACTCAGTTTCCAGCTCTTGCTTGCGCTGCGATTTCTGCCGCTCGTTCAGGAGGAACTGCAAAACCTGCTGCGATCCCTCGCGAGTCGTGCCGTGAATCTCCGCCGCCTCGGCTTCAAGGCCTCGTTTGGTCTTGTGCTTTCCGTTGGTGAGCGGCTGCTGGCCAACATCCTTCTGCGAGCGGAACAGGGTGCTGAGGCGCTGCTGGCACGGGGTGGTGTCTGGTTGCCTGCGGAGGCTTTTCGTCCTGTTTCTGTCTCCGCCCTCTCCGGCTCTCGTGTTCTCAATTGGTTGTCAGCGTTGGTGTTGCTTTTGGTCATTGGTCTGCGTGGCAAGTACGGTGCCCTCTAAGTCAACGCAATCGAGTCCTGTGAGCGCTGAGGGTTATCTGAACCACCCCACGTTCGGGATGCTGTACAAAGTGGCTCCGGCTGGAGATGGTCGTGATGTTTACGCAACGCTCTACGCCCAGAGGATGTTTTTCCTGGTCACGTTGCAGCCCCGGGGTGCCCAGTTTGAGGTGATCCCCTATCTGGATGCCCGCCATCATGCGGAACTGAATCTGGCGAGGCGCCGCCGGGAAGGGGCTGGTGATCTCGAGAGTTGGAAGCAGCTGTTTGATCAGACCTTCATCTGAACCGCTCAGGGGACAGCACTGGTGATGTCAATCCAGAGCCGCTGGCAGCAACTCACGTTGGCATTGCCATCTCAAGTGAACCTTTTGGCTGTGAGCAAAGGTCATCCTGCGGATGCGATTCGCGATCTGGTGGCATGCGGTCAGCTGGATTTCGGTGAAAGTCGCGTGCAGGAGGCTTTGCCGAAGCAGGACGCTCTTCTCGATCTTCCACAGATCCGTTGGCACTTCATCGGTCGTCT
>WTFZ01000106.1:3446-8937 GCA_011523835.1 Synechococcus sp. CO36386bin_29
GGGCTGATGACCATGGCGCCGTTGGCCATGGCGGCTGACGACCGCAGTGAGCTGTTCGGGGAGTGCCGTCAGCTTGCTGATGCCCTGGGGCTTCAGCATTGCTCGATGGGGATGAGTGGAGATTGGCATGAAGCCGCAGCAGCAGGGGCCACCTGGGTGCGCCTGGGTTCTGTGCTGTTCGGTCCTCGTCAATCACCAACATGACGCGTCAATCGAAGCGGACACGCTTGCTCACAACTCCGTGGAGCGCTATTCAGGGTCAAGGTTTCGTGGATTCCCGGTGTCGCTGATTTCTCGCCTTCGTTCTGTTGTTGCAGGAGATGACTATCTCGATGGCGACTATGACGATCTCGATTATGACGCTGGAGATCAGGACGAGGCTCCTGCTGTGATGACGTCTCCATCAAGCGCCCTTGCTCCACTCGATGCATCCGATCCTTTCGAGATGGACCACACATTTGCTGGTTCCAACGTGATCGGTATGCCCGGAATCAGTTCCACTGCTGCTGAGATTTCGCTGATGGAGCCTCGCAGCTTTGATGAAATGCCTAGCGCGATCCAAGCTCTGCGGGAGCGCAGGACTGTGGTCCTCAACCTCACGATGATGGAGCCAGATCAGGCTCAGCGTGCTGTTGATTTTGTTGCGGGTGGCACGTTCGCCATCGACGGTCATCAGGAGCGTGTTGGGGAAAGCATCTTTCTCTTCGCTCCGAGTTGCGTCACTGTGACGAACACCAGTCAGGAAGAAGCGTCAGTTCCGACGGTCGTCAGTAAGGACGCGGTTCCGGCTTCCGTTGAGTCCAGTGTCGCTCCGCCGCCGGCCTGGTCGGCATCCGATGCTGCGGCTCTGTGATCTGATCTAGTGGGTGTCTCGATCGGTGTGATCGGCCTGGGCCGTATGGCCCAGGCTCTTGTTCTTCCCTTGCTTGAAAGCGGTGCTCTGCATGGGGCCGAAGTCTTAGCAGTGGTTGGACAAGACTCCTCGACTGCTCGACTCAAGGGTGAACTGCCATCCGACATCACCCTGGTTTCCTCGTCAGACCCGCGTGCTCAGGATGCCTGGTCAGCTCCGGTTCAGCTTCTTGCTGTCAAGCCTCAACAGTTTGATCGAGTCGCTGCAGGCGTTCCGATGCCTTCCGACGGTGATGCGTCGCTGGTGATTTCTGTACTTGCAGGCGTCAACTTGGAGAAGCTGCAAAATGCGCTGCCTCGCAGGGTCTGCGTGCGTGCGGTTCCCAACACGCCTTGTCTCGTAGCCCAAGGGTTGTGTGGGCTCTCCTGGGGGCGTGATGTCACAGCAGAGCAGAAATCCGTGGTTCGCCGGATGTTCGAGCCTGTCAGCGAAGTGCTCGATTTGCCCGAATCGCAACTTGACGCCTTTCTTGCTCTCACGTCATCCGGACCGGCTTACGTCGCGTTGATGGCCGAAGCGATGGCGGATGGAGCGGTGGCCGCCGGTCTGCCCCGTGTTCTTGCCCATCATCTGGCCCATCGCACCCTGGCGGGCACAGCGGCCCTTCTGCAGGAGCAGGAACTCCATCCAGGCCAGCTCAAAGACATGGTCGCCTCACCCGGAGGCACCACGATGGCTGCCCTTCGGCGTCTGGAGCTGGCCGGTGTGCGATCCGCCCTGATTGAAGCGGTGGTTGCTGCCACGGAGCACGGACGCAGCCTGCGTTAGGCCGCCATCGGTTCGTGTCGCATCACATCGGCATACAGGCGCTCCAGGGCATCGATGTTGCTGGTCATGGTGTACCGCTCGAGGACCCTCTCCCGAGCCTTTCGCCCCAGTTCCCTGGTCAGTACAGGTTGATCCCTGAGCACAGGGAGCAGAGTTCGTAACTGAGTGGTGACTCCCTGGGTGCTCAGCACGATGCCAGCTCCGCCGGCTAGTACTTCACCGTCAGCTCCGGCATCAGTGGCAATACAAGCGCAACCGCTGGCCATGGCTTCAAGAAGTGCAAGGGAAAGCCCTTCAACCAGAGAGGGGAGCACAAACACCTCAGCCGACTGCAGCAAGGCCACGCGGGTTGCAAGATCGGCTTCGTAGCCCCACCAGAGCACGTCATCGTTGCTGTAGGTGTTCTGCAGGGTCGCGTGGAGAGGACCATCCCCAACGATGACCAGGCGGCATCCTTCCGGTCTCACAAGTCGCCAGGCCCTCAGCAAGGCCTCCACGTTCTTCTCGGTGGCCACGCGCCCCATGTAGAGGAAGATCCGCTTGTCGCCGATGCGTGCACGCACGGATCGAAGAGGACTGCCGACGGTGGAGAGGGTTGTCTCGCCTGGACGCCAGCAGTCAGGGTCAACTCCGTTGGGAATCACGGCGAGGCGTTCCTCGCGAACGCCCAGACGGGCTAGAAACTCGGCCTGCAGATCTGAAAACACGATCACCCTGTCGTACTTGGCCAGGGACGGGGCGTACAGCTGATACGTGAGTTGCTGGGTTCCAGCAGTGAGATTGCGCAGTCCGGCATCAAAGGGGGGGTGGAACGTCGCCACCAGCGGAACACCCAGTTGCTGGCAAAGCTCAGGAAGTCGGAAGTCGAGCGGCGACAACGTGAGGCTGGCGTGCACCAGATCCGGTTGGAGACGTTCGAGGGATTCCCTCAGTTCCCGTTGTGCCCCTGGTGAAGGAATGGTGTAGACCTGCGATTTCACCAAATACGGCAGGCTGACGTCTGGATCATTCGCCAGCAGGGAGGTGCTGCTGCCGGGAGTTCCGGGATTGGCGAAATGAATGAAGCTGATCTGGTGACCACGTGCTCTCAGCGCTTCTGTGGTGCTGAGGCCATAGGTGACGTTCCCGCAGAACGGAGATTTTTTACCCAGCCAGGCGATATGCCTCACGCACCGTTCCAGCGCTGGCTCTGAAGTTAGCAGCGTTGCCACGGACGCTCGATCACTGCTGCGATTAGGGCGAATGCCGCAAGCACCCAAAGCACCGGCAGCAGCCCGATACTGCTCACCAGAGCCCCTGCCAAGACGAGTGGAAGGCTGAGGGCGATGTTGATCAGATTGTTTTGCAGACCAAACACCCTGCCGCGCTGCGATTCAGGCGTGTCTTCCTGGATGGTCGTCTGCGCAGGGATGGCGACCAGAGCTGCACCGAGCCCGAGAAGACCACAGAGTCCGAGGGTGTAGCCGAGATGTCCGCGAAGCTGGCCCAGAAGCACCAGGCTCCAGGTGATCGCTCCGAGACCTGCGGCCGCCATGCGTCGCCGGCTGAAGCGGTGCCCGACTTGCGCGACCACCACCGCTCCGATAGCCATGCCCAGACCACTCATGGCGAGCAGACTTCCGAAACCAGTCGGTCCTAGTCCCTGGATTGCTGATGCAAGGCTGATGGCCAGCACATAAAGAGCTGCCAGCAGGCTGTACAGAAGAACCAGGTGGACCATGGCGGTTCTGACAGAAGAGCGTTCGCGCAACACCTGTACACCTGCAACGATCTCTTTCCAGACCGACTCACCGTCTTCTGAACGAGGTTGTTCACGCAGACGGATCGTGCTGAGACAGAGGGCCGCCATGCCGTAGCAAAAGGGCAGGAGGAGGAATTCGCCGCCCCGGAACCCCATCGACTGAAACAGATTGTTCAGACCGCGCAGGATCGGGTCACCAAGGGCGAAACCGACAATCGTGGCGCCCATGCTGGTGGCCTGGTAAAGCGAGTTGGCGGCCAGCAGATGTTCCTTCGGAACAAGCAGGGGAATGGCTGCCTGCTCTGCTGGCGCGAAGAACTGCGTGAGCACGGATTCCAGGAAGGTCATCACCAGCAGAGCCCAGTACCCCCAGCTCAGTCCGAGCCAATGCGGCCCAGGGAGCAGAAACAACGGGGTGAACACAACAAGCAGCGCTCGAAGACCGTTGGATGCCACCATCACGCGCCGCTTCGGCCAGCGGTCCACCCAAACGCCTGCGACTGATCCCAACACCATTGCTGGAATGGTGTTGGCCACGTAAACGCCTGTTGCCAGAAGGGTGATGCGCTGAGCCCTGGTCTCGAAGTCCATCCGAATCGCTGAAGCGATCTCGGCAAGCGCTCCATTCTCCTGAGGGGTGCTCGTCACCCAGTACTGGGCGATGAGATACACCATCAGCACGATGTAAAACTTGTCGGCCAGTTGTGAAAAGATCTGGCCGATCCAGAGGCGGCGAAATCCGTCGAAGCGCACCACGGTCTGCAGACCACGAGAACCATCCGGATTCCCGCTGGTGGGAAGCGTCGGTTCCGGGTTGTTCAAAGAGGATCCGCCCAAGGGTCCTGGTCAAGTCGGCTCATATTCGCTCAATGGAGCCGCGCTCACGCAGTCGCGCACCATCGTCAGAGACCGGACAGGGCGTGGCAGGTGGGCGCGGTACCAGCACTCGAGCACGGCAAGCAGCTTGAGCCAGACGCGGCGAGGCCCGAGCAGATCTCCGTTTCGGCGCCGGGGGAGCTCCGCCTGAGGCAGTCGTTGCAGAAGTGCCAGTTCTGAGGGATTGAGCTGAAGTGTCGCTCCAGTCAGCTCGCCAAGAGCCAGTCCCTCCTCCGGCAGAACACTGCATCGCCAGTCCCACTGACCAATCGGCGGTGCCAGCGCCGTACCGCTGCGACAACAGGTTTGTAGGGGAAGGCCATAGCCCCCGAGAGCGAGCAGGTGTACGCCGGCCTGAACCACATGGGCCAGGCAGAGATCCACCTCATCCAAGGACGATCGGCTCAGCTTTTCCAGGCGGTCGAGGTGGATCAGCACCGCATCCAGCAGTCCAGGCACCGGGTCATCCGTGGTCACCAGCGCGATCGCTAGCTCGGCGAGGGCCTGGGCCGCGGCCAGGGTGTCGAGTCGCTGGCCAAGGCCGCTGTAACTGCGCTGCACCTGAAGTTGACGAACCCTTGGCAGGCCGCGGCGGCCAACCACCTGAAGATCCAGGTAGGTCAGCGGTACGGCCGCGGCCAGGCTGCTGCGAGGACGCCTAGCGCCAGGAACAGCCAGGCGGATTACGCCGACGTCGTCGCTCAGCAGCGTCAGCAACCGATCATGCTCGCCAAGAGGACCCACCTTCAGGGCCAGGCCCTGGAGACGTCTGTCGCCGCTCACGCCGGCTGCCGCAAGGCCTGAATCAGGGCAGGGCCATGGCTTGTGCCGAGCGCTGTGGCACCGGCTTCGACGAGGTCGAGCGCATGCTCGAGCGTTTTGATCCCGCCGGCTGCCTTGAGACCACAGCGCCCTCCTGCCAGATGGCGCAAGTGTTTCACCTGATCGGCCGTGACCGCTTGACCGAAGCCGTTGCCAGCCTGCAGTGCGGTTGCCCCGGCATCGAGAGCCGCTTCGGCCCCGAGGGCCAACTGTTCGTCACTGAGCTGATTGATGTCCAGCACCACAGTCATCGGCAGATCGAGGGATGCGATCGCTGCCAGTTCCTCAGCGAAGGCATTGGCCTGCCCATTTACCAGAGCCCTGAAATCCGGTGTGACATCCAGGGCATCAGCGCCTTCTCCGGCAGCCCA
>WTFZ01000138.1 GCA_011523835.1 Synechococcus sp. CO36386bin_29
TCTACGCCTATCAGAGCTGGGTGATGGCGGTGATCAACGACGAGAAGCTCGATGGTGAGGAGAAACTCCTCACCGACGACATCACTGAGGACGCACTCAATTCCATGCGCTTCCTGCCCGGCGAGGTGACCAGCGCCATTGAAACCAGCCTCGCGCGTGTCTACGACGTGGATGCCGACGAACTGGCCGAACTTCTCTTCCCGGAAGACTGATCTCCCGTGGCATGGACAGCTGACGACATGCCCTCGCAGGAGGGTCGCCTTGCTCTGGTCACCGGTGCGAACAGTGGCCTCGGATTGGCAACCGTCAAGGCACTCGCCAGCCGTCAGGCCACTGTGATTCTGGCCTGCCGCTCAAACAGGAAAGGCCAATTAGCACTGCAGCAGCTTCACGATCAGGGGCTCAACGGACTGGAGCTGCTTGAGCTTGACCTGGCCGACCTGAGCAGCGTGCGACGGGCTGCCGAAAGCGTTCGCGATCGCTACGGCCATCTCGACCTGCTCATCAACAATGCCGGGGTGATGGCGCCTCCTCGCCGCACCACCGTTCAAGGCCATGAGCTTCAGTTCGGGGTGAATCACCTTGGGCACCAGGCCCTCACCCAAGCGCTCCTGCCCCTGATGGAGCACCGTCCGGACGCCCGCGTGGTGACCGTCACGTCGGGTGCCCAGTACTTCGGACAGATCCAATGGAAAGATCCCAACTGGGAACAGAGCTATGAGCGCTATGGCGCCTACGGCCAGAGCAAGCTGGCCAACGTGATGTTCGCTCTGGAGCTGGACGCCCGACTGCGTCAGCGCCAGAGCACCATCCGCTCCCTGGCTGCCCACCCCGGTTTGGCTCGAACCCAGCTGCAACCCACCGCAATCGCCAGTGGCGGCAATCGGGTTGAAGCCCTGGCATACCGACTGATGGATCCGCTGTTCCAAAGCGCTGCCATGGGAGCCCTACCCCAGCTGCATGCCGCCACAGCTCCCTCAGCCCAGGGCGGAGAGCATTACGGGCCGAACCAGCTCGGGGGGTTGCGGGGGCACCCCTGCATCTGCCGCGTCGCCTTGGCGGCCAACAAGCCAGCAGAACGCCAGCGACTCTGGAGCCTGAGCGAACAGCTGATCGGTGGCTGACGTCAGCGCAGAGTTCCAACGGCTCGCTCCTTACGTTCTGGGGCGGGCACGCCGAGGAGTGGTGGGATCCAGTCGCTATGCCCAGCGTCTGCGCACCGCCGTGCTGGACGCTGCACGTGACGCCGATCGTCGGCCCGTGCTGATCAGTGGTGAACCGGGCCTCGAAAAAGACAATCTCGCTGCTCTCATCCATTTCGGCTCCGGTGAGCGCCGCCGTCTGCTGCTGCGCCTGGATCCTGCAGATCTTCAGGGCAGTGGTCGTCATCTTCTTGATCATCTCGGCGAGAACAGCCTTCTGGTGAGTGGCATCGATCGGGTGGACACGTCTCTGCAGCAGCGGCTTGTCGCCCTGGCCCGCGGGCAGGAGCTGGGATTTCAAGGACGGATGCTGTTCACCAGTGAGAGCCCGGTCCCATGCCTCGACGGCATCACGATCCCCATCAAGGTGCCCCCTCTGCGCGTGCGCCGCTCCGATCTGGGTGACTGGCTGCGCTATCAGGTGCGACTGCAGAGCACGAGTCTCGGCTGGGGCTGCGTGCCGCAGCTGCCGGACTCGGTCGTGCGACGCCTGCAGAACCATGACTTTCCCAACAACATCCGCGAACTGGAAAATCTGGTGAATCGGGCCCTGCGCCAGGCCCATCAGGACGGTGAGGGGGAGCAGACCAACACTGCAGCGCCGCCAACGGTGTTGCCGGAAGCTGTGTTTTGGACCAATCAGCGGGAGCGGAGGCTTCGCTTTGACCTCTGGCGCTGGAAACCGCAATTGCGCGAATGGATGCGTTCTCCCACGCTCTGGAACGGTGTGCTGTTCGGCCTCGTCAGCTGGTTGTTCGTGGCAGCCAATCTGGCGCTATGGCTGGGCCCTCAGGACCGCGCTGAGAATCCTGTTCTGATCCTGTTCTGGGCGTGGTGGTGGCCGTTGATCCTGCTGGCCTATCCGCTGGTGGGTCGTCTCTGGTGTGCCATCTGCCCTTTCATGGTCTGGGGAGAAATCGCTCAGCGTCTGACCCCTTGGCGCAAGCGAATCTGGCCCCACGGCGACAGTGATCGCTGGGCCGCTCCGCTGCTGGCAGCGGGATTCGCGGCGATCCTGGTGTGGGAGGAAGTATGGAATCTGGAAGACACGGCCTGGCTGAGCAGTTGCCTGCTGCTGCTGATCACCGCCGGTGCCGTGTTCAGTTCCCTGGTGTTCGAAAAGCGCTTCTGGTGCCGGCACCTCTGCCCCGTGGGCGGAATGAACGGGTTGTTCGCCAAACTCGCGATTGTGGAACTGCGGGCTGAATCGGGTACCTGCAGCGGCAGCTGCAGCAGCTACGCCTGTTTCAAAGGTGGACCTGCCGATGGTGAAGGGCTGGCTAGCCCGGGCTGTCCTCTGGGCACGCATCCAGCTCACCTCAGTGACAATCGCAATTGTGTGCTCTGTATGACCTGCGCTCAGGCTTGCCCGAACCGTTCCGTGCACCTTCGGTTGCGACCACCGGCTGCAGACCTTCAGCCGCGCATGCAGGCCCCTGACGGTGAACGGGGTTTGATCCTCGTACTCGCCGGCGGCATCTGTCTGCACCACTGGCAGCGACTGCTCGGGTGGCTGCCAGTGGCACCAGACTCACTTCAGCAGGGCCCGCTGCTGCCGAGACTGAGCATTGCCGTGCTGGCTCTCGCCCTGCCCGCCATGGCGGGACTCTGGCTCGACCGCCGTTGGCTTTACACCGGCCTTCCCTTGCTTTGGTCCTTACTGCTGGCGCGCCATCTGCCCCTCGGGATGCGTGAAGCCGGAACGCTGCTGCCGGATGGCTGGCCGCAATGGCAGGCGGACCCGCATGTGATCGGATTTACCCAGACCCTTGTGGTGGTGATCGGATGGGCCGGAGCTGTGACGTTGTCGCAACGACTGATGCAATCCTTCGACCGGAACTGGCGAATCGGCATGGCTGGACTTCTCTTGATTAGCCTCGGCGGACGCTGGCTGGTGTCGTATTGATCAAATGACGGACAGCATGCCCGCCCCTAGCCCCCGTCAGCAGGCCTTACTCGCCACCCTCAGGGACTGTGGCGACGAAATGAGCGGACAGCAGCTGCACCGCAGCCTGGCGAGTGGTCCGTCATCAATGGGTCTCGCCACGGTGTATCGCAACCTGAGACAGTTGCAGCAGAAAGGAATGGTGCGCTGCCGTCATCTGCCGACCGGCGAAGCCCTGTATGCCCCGGTGGAACAGGATCGGCATCACCTCACGTGCGTGGATTGCGGAGAAACACGACCACTCGATCACTGCCCGATCCATGGCCTGAGCGTGCCCCAAGACACACAGAAGGACTTTGAACTGCTGTTTCACACGCTTGAGTTTTTTGGGCTCTGTCAAAGCTGCCGGGATCGACAGCAACTGACGTCATGAGCCTCGCCGCCACCTACCTGGGAGCGAATGGTTGGCTGCTCGAGATCGGTACGCTGCGGATCCTGGTGGATCCATGGCTACGGGGCATGCTGAGCTTCCCTCCCGGGCCTTGGTTTCTCAGGGGAGAGCTCGGAACAGAGCAACCGATTCCTGGTGACCTCGATCTGCTGCTGCTCACCCAGGGACTTGCCGACCACGCCCATCCAACGACACTGCGACTGCTGCCCAAGGACCTGCCGGTGATCGGCTCAGCGGCAGCGGCCCGTGTGGTGACAGCACTCGGCTTCACCAAGGTGACGGAGCTCAAGCCGGGAGAAAGCAGCCAACATCAGCAGCTGACGATTCGTGCCACTGCGGGCGCCCCAGTTCCCCAGGTGGAAAACGGCTATCTCCTACACCATCCGGCAGGCCGGCTGTATCTGGAGCCTCACGGTTTCCTTGACCCCAGCCTTGCGCCGCAGCCTCTCGATGCCGTCATCACACCGATGGTGGATCTCGGACTGCCGCTTGCAGGAGCATTCGTCAAAGGCTGCTCCGTTGTTCCGGACCTCGTCAAACGGTTCCAACCTCGGACGGTTCTGGCCAGCACGTCCGGTGGCGATGTTCGCTTCCAAGGAGCACTCAGCCACCTGCTCCAGATGGCCGGATCAGCCGCGGAGACGGCGAAATGCCTACCTGCCGAGACCCTCTGGCTTGATTCCAACCCTGGCGAGAGGTACCAGTTGCGCTGAGAAGGGGAAGCCGCAGAAGACAAATCGAAACGAACGCGTTACATTTCGTAGCAATCGCACTTCAGGCATGCAATCCAACCAGGCCAATGAGACGTGGTTCCAGTCCACCGCTGCCCGCGACATCCATCTTGAGCAGCTCAAGCGTGTCGAGCTTTTCAACGGCCGCGCCGCGATGCTCGGAATTGTGATCGGCATCCTCACCGAGGGGCTCACGGGTGCTGGCATCGCCCACCAGATCGGCCTTGGCGCTCTGGTGGATGGGTACGCAGCCTGCCGCACCCAGTTCCTTCCGTTCTGCTTCTGATCGCCAAAGCCAGCAACCAATGTTGACCCGTCATCGCTGAAGCTCCAGTTCACTGGGAGTAACAGCGATGACTCCAGATCAATTAACTGTCCCTGTCGCCTCTCACGGACAGTGGTTCCACAACCTCATCGAATTCTCATTCAGCACTGTGCTGCTTCTTGAATCCAAAGTTTCCAGCCATGAAAGGCTGAATGGAAAGAGAAGCTAATGACATGCAATGTCCTGATGGATCGCACAGCATCAGTTCCATTCCATCATCTGCCTCACCGCAGCAACTGAAGTCACTGCGCCGACAACGCCACGCCAGCGAATTGATCGAATCGGCCAAAGAATCACTGCGTGAGGAATTAAGCCAAAATGGGAGCATTGACTTCATCAAAGCCCAGCAGGATGTTATTCAAAGCTGCTTGGTGATGAGCAAGATTCTCGAAAAGCTCGACGGCATGGCACCGAGCCAGCAACGTGAACGCACGCTCCAACAGACAGCCATCACGCGCTACCAACTTAAAAATTTAATCAACGACATGACGCACTACAACATCAGCGTCTCCTGAAACCACGAGCCTCTAATCAGGTACTCCCAAAGCTTTTCTCAGGCGATCATCAGTCTGGAGGCAGAGGAATCGATCACAGTGAAATAATCCAGTTCAAACAGAGTTCCATGATCCGTGCATTGGCCTCCTGTGTCGCAGCCTCCCTGATGACCGCAAGCGCAACGCCAGCTCTCGCCCAGAATCACAGTTATTTTTCAGCCCCTGATACGCGTGGTGGCTACGACTATCGCCACAGCAGCACCGGTAATTTTGGAACCTTCATGCCGTCCGCTGCATCAGGGCTTGGCCGAACTCAATCCGACCAACCATGGAATCCTGCAAATTTCGGCTACGCCTATAGAACAACACATCCGACTTTCCAATACTGAACATGAACCGATAGGTCCAAGTTGCTTGATCGATCACATTGACGAGAAAAATCAGTAAGCTATGAGACAAAACAGATAAATCAACAACGACAGGCCGAAAACAGACATGCCAATTGATGTCTTAACGCGCATCCATTTTTTATCCCACTTGTAGGGTGCCATCACCAGTATTGAGAACAAAGTGGACGCTGCATATAAAACCAACGTGTGCTTTGGCTGCTGTCTGGATAACAGGATGACGATTCCATGCCAAAGAAATATCAGCATCGATGTGTAGGAGGAAATCGCGCCGAGGTTATAGAGCAATTCCTTTCGTTTTTGCAACTGAATTCCGATGGATTGCGAGAATTTCACGTAGCGCAAGCCAGGCAGGACAATTTCTTATAGCCATCCCACGGAATCTCAGCAAGCCCAGGGCGAACACAATCGGACAGTCTGACGTGACACATGTAATCCCCCGGCCAAAGGAAGCGATCGCGACACATTCCGCCGACTATCGCATTGTTTTTATATAACCGACATTATCAAGAGTATTATGACAGGAAAGTCGTCACCAAAGATTCACAAGAACAAGAATCACGGACGAAAAACTGACCTAAAATCAATGAATATCTGAAGCATTCCGCCAAGCACCTAAACGACGAAGCAATCAAAAAAAGACTGCAGAGAGAAGGACTCACCTTAAAACCTCTACATCGTCATGCACCATGCCAAGCAAACCTGATCAAAGGGAAACGAAACATGCAACACGCTTCCAATCCAAACAGACATATTCCAAGAAGGTATTTTCATACAACATGCTTAGAACCAATCAAGCTATTTACACTTTCCGGTCTGCAGCACATAGTGGATGAAACCAATGAAGTGAACCAACGATCATGAGCAGCCTGATAGCCTTTTCCACAGGCATATGTGCCATCGCACTGGGTTCGATTGCTTTGTCGTTGCGACCCATTGCCGAATCAGCTCGCAGTTTCAATTACTGCGTCGAGGAACGAATTTCATACTGGACAAAGCAAGATGATGAACAAGTAGAGCGACCGTGGACGCGATCGAACCAGGTTGCCTTTTGCAATGGCAAGGTTTACAAGCTTCGCGTCACCAATCTCAATTCCAAAAAAACCAAGGAGTAGAGCGTTGCAAAAACTTCTCATTCGGCTATTTCGACGACAGCTGTCACAACGACAGTCCATCGTTCATCATCAGCATTCCGATTCTCGAGCCAATCGATCTTTCGTAATCGTGTGAAAACCCTTGCCATATCTATCATCACGCATTCTGAAATAGCCAACCTTTCTTTCGATCACTTCAAATCCAGAAACCTCTTCAGCATAGATCTCATTGGAACGCTTCAGGCATTGTTCAGTTAAAATACGAGTCTGGTCATCTAATTGCTTTGGTGCAACATCATCAGAGACTCTATTTGCAGGAGCAACACTCGGCTCACTGAACTGAAGCTCTCTTGCCTCTTCCACCAAGAAGAATGCAGCAGCGATCAAAAGCAATAGCGGCACTAGAAATGGAGATTTCAGGCCCACAGTCACTGGAGGTTCACGCACTTGTTCCAAGTATGCAGGGGCCTTGATCATGCTGGCGTCCTGCCGTGGCCAACAGTTCGATCTCACCGTTGGGAGCAGTGATCGTATCGGTGAGATCGGTGGGGTGTCCTCCACCTGCTGCTCGAGTCATGAACGTTTGAGGAGTCTCTTGAATGATGCGTGGCGGTTCTATGGACGCAGGCATTCGGTTGACTTCGGTAACGACTGCATTGCCATCGCTCGGGGTTCTTTTCAGCGCCCACACGATGCCTGCTTGATGCTTGGTCCAAGACCGGGGAAGTGAGTGAGCTCTGCAGAATCTTGTGAGATCAACGACGAGATCACTCCTGACCTCGAGACATTGAGCAGGGATTTCGCCTTTTGATGCAGATTAATACACCACTTGATCTAATCGTTGATCAAAAGAAAAATCATCCAAGATCAGTTGCTGTAAGGCGTCTTTCAGGGATTGCTCATGGATTGCTGGGCTGACTGGAGGTCCATCATCATTGATACCAAAGACTGCGCATTGACGCTCCAGATCGGCCACGATGTGGAGCGAGTTGATCATCAAACCAACTTGCATTGACCACCGACACTCAGTCACCCGAACAGCATGTTATTCATTTCCTTTCAATAAATCTTCTGGCCATCAGGCATCAGCTGATTTTGGTCGACTGGCGACCCAGGAGGAGAGTGGAAACCAGTCCCATCGCTTCGGCTGTTCGCAGCAGGTTCACCAAACCTGAATTCGGCTCATTTGCAGAACAAATGAAGAACGATTGGACAGATTTTCCGGCTCTGATCGGATAAGTCCTGGACTCGGGTGTCAAGAATTGCCCACCTAGGCATTTTGACCACTGGCTCATGGCCAAGGGCTGCCTAATGTTCGGCCGTTCTGAGATCTGCAGGCCCCCTCTCACAAGCCTCCGTTCCCACGGATGCAAGCGAGAACGCCAATCAATGTCTGACAAAACCCTCAGCATTTCAGCTGCATTGCGCGAAGCTCAGCTTCAGCGCCTGGAAGCCTCTCTTGCTTCAAAGGCAGCAACCAAACCCGAAGCCAAGTCAGTGACGTCACGAGAGGAGCAGAGGCCGACCCGCGACTGAACCTTTGCTTAGGCGCTCAGCTCATCCTGAGGGCATATTCACGACCTGGGAAGTTCACTCGCTGGGCCGACTATCCGCGAGACGATTTAAACAACGGTTCCCAGCATGATCGGGAATCGTTGGTATGACTGGATGGGCGATACTGGGATCGAACCAGTGACAATCTCCTTGTAAGGGAGGTGCTCTACCGCTGAGCTAATCGCCCGATGCAGCGGATTCTGCCTCAACGCGGCACGCTGACCCCAGCATTGCCTGAACCCAATGATGGCCTCAGGCCGTAATCACGATCGCGCCACCGCCCTTTGGAGCCTGCCCTGGGGCCTCGCGATCGCACTGGTGCTGGGCTGGCGGGCAGGTCTGATCGGGGCAGCCTCCTTTCTGATCGGCGGGCTTTGGCTTTCCCCTGACCTGGACACCCGATCCCTGGCCCTTCGTCGCTGGGGAGCACTGCAATGGCTTTGGTGGCCGTACCGAACGCTGTTACCCCATCGCTCGTTCTGGTCCCACGGTCCCGTGATCGGGACCGTGCTGCGCCTGCTGCTGTTGCTTGGCTGGGGAGCTCTGGTGATGACGCTCCTGCCCGGACAATCCATCGCCGAACTGCCCCAGGTGCTGTTGCAGGGAGTCCGGCGTCATCCCGTGCCCGCCCTTGCCTTGCTGCTGAGCCTTGAGGCAAGCGTCTGGCTGCATCTGCTCCTCGACGGTGACCCCTGGCCATCGGAGTGGCGCCGGCAGCGCAGGCGGTGAGAGGGTGGGCGCGCAA
>WTFZ01000187.1:0-2375 GCA_011523835.1 Synechococcus sp. CO36386bin_29
TTTTTTCACGCAGGGCTTGGCTCACAGCAGCGGAGCTCACATAGGCTGAAATAATGATCACAGCATTGGGTTTTGCATCTGTGATTGCAGTGATGGCTTGTCTGACATTCGCGGAATTGCGTTGCACTGTTGTCGTGACAACAGGTTTGAGATTGTGAGCCTTTAGTGCGTTGATTGTTGCTTTTAGTCCATCCTCTCCGAATGCATCGTCCTGATAGACAACAGCAATTCTTTGTCGTGCGCTTCTGACCAGGCTGTTTATTATTGCTTGGATTTCACTTGCATAACTTGCACGCATGTTGAAGACCATTTTGAGGTCGTTTCTGCGTAGTAAGGATGCTCCAGTGAGCGGTGCAATGAAGGGAATGCGCTCTTGCTCAACGATTGGCAGCACGACTTTGCTAGTCGGTGTGCCAATGAAGCCAAACAAGGCGAGGAGATTTGGTTGCTGAATGAGCTTCTTTGTATTGGCAAAAGTCTGCTGTGGCTCATATTGATCGTCCAGACTGATTAATTTAATTTTTTGCCCATGAATGCCGCCCTTGCCGTTGATGTGATTGAGCCACGCCATCACGCCTGCTAAATACTTCTTTCCAAGCTTGGCTGAAGGGCCTGTGAGCGGTATTGATTGCCCAATGATCAATGCATTGTCGAGAGTTTTGCTGTTTTGATTTGTTTTGAGTTGAGCAGATGTGATCGTTGCGGATAGACTGATTGCAAGTGTCAGTGTGGAAATCAGCCAAGGCCATGATTTTGGACTTCTGAGCAAGAATTTTCCCTTTCCAAACACTAACTTCTGTCTCATGACGCGACAACGACGCTTCAAGTGGAACATCTTGGCCATTGCTGCCGTTGTCATGGCCGCCGGTTTGGCGATGTTTGCAGTTACCAATTTAAACGTCGATCACATTGGCGGACGAGATTCGCTGCGATTGTCTTCAGCATCAAGGGCTCTCACAACAAATCCCAGTCGTTTGCCGAGCGATGGGTGGACGTCTCAACGGGGGGAGTCACTGGGAGCTGTGGAGTCGGCGGAGGATATGCAGGCTCTTGAACAGGCACGCTTTCATGTCAAGGTTGGCATTTATGCCAATAGCACCTACGACCTTGATCTCAGTGTTCCGAGCTTTTCCTCGAATGGTTATGTGTGGATGCGCTGGGATCAGGCCCTGCAGGATTATCTTGATTCTGAGAGCGTTCAGTTGCATGAACAAGTGCAGTTGATTAATGCTCTCCTGTCTGATGCCGATCCAGTTCTCACGCCCATTCGCGAGGATCCTGTCAGAATGGAGGACGGTAGTTTTTATCAGCTTTACACTTACATTGGTCGCTTTTATATTGATCGAGCAAGTTTTCGACATTTTCCCTTTCTTACGATCAGCCTTCCGATTGCCATTGAAGTTGATGACGTGGACGGATTATTCGGTTATAAGAATTTCCGGTTAGAGCCCGATATTCAAAATAGCGGCATGGGCTTGTATGCGGGCACTGGAATTATTGGTTGGCTCAGTCGTGGATGGTCTGTGGCTGAATATAGGCATAATTATGCGACTAATTTTGGGCTTGGTGGCGCTGAGGGTGATTACAGTCTCGTGGTCTACGACATCACATTTGGTACTTCGGCCTGGTCCGCTTTCTGGCGGTTGATGTTGCCTTTAGTGGTTGTGATGGTGATGGTCTTGCTCGTTTTCAAGGTGCGTCCTGATGAGCAGGACGCGAGAGCAGGAATCCCCGTCACTGTTTTGTTGACGTTGGTTTTCCTGCAACAGGTCTATCGAGATGAGCTGCCAGATTTGCCATTTCTGACGTTCCTTGATCAGGTGTATGTGATTGCTTATTTAGTGACTTTGGTGGCTTTTATATTGCTGATCTGGATCGGTCGTCGTTATGCCGATTTGGATGATATGCCGCCAGGGGATCTCAAAACCAAGCTTTCTCATCGTTTGGAATTTCTTGATGAAATTTGGCCTTTGTTGATGGTTGTATTTTGCACATTTGCGGTTTCTGTTGCGTGGATATCGATCCCTCAGGGCGCTTAGTTTCATGGTCTCCTTGATGCTTGGGTCACAAGGTTCAGGGCATCCAGGCCATTGTCCCTGCCGATTAGGAGATCAAGGCTGACCGCAATCCCATCATGAGCAGCAATCCAGAGAGGCGAAAAAACTTGGTGTCTGAGGCCTTCAGGAATAAGCGTTGCCCGGCAAGGCTTCCGGCCAAGGTGACAGGAATCAAAAATAAGCCGTCGGTTGCTTTGATGGCATTGAGAAGACCCAGGCTGATCTGAGGAATCAGCTTGAGGATGGTCTAAACCAGCTTGGAGTTCAGTAGGGCCGGCACGAAGGTTTCCCGGTTCTGTGTTGCTCAACGTCTGGCTG
>WTFZ01000187.1:2475-8852 GCA_011523835.1 Synechococcus sp. CO36386bin_29
TTCCTGGCTGGAGACCAGACCCCAGAGGATCAGTCCGCCGATGCCAGTTTTGATCGCTGCGCTGGGTCAGAGGTGCAGGAACAGGGCTGCTGGAAGTATCAGCAGCGCCACAACGGCGACACCATTCACAGTACCGATAGCGAAGACCATCAGAAAGGCCGAAAGGATCGCGAGAACGACGGCGAGTCACGGGGTGCCCTGGCTGAAAAAGACGCCCAGCAATGGTTCAGCTATTGCGAATCCAATTTGTCAATGGACGCTTGCGTTGCAGTTTCGTTACGTTCATGTCGCGTTGACGTGGCAAAGGGCGCCTATGAGCGCTTGCAGGTCCTCCTCACTGCTGCACACATGGGTGCAGGCTCTCAGGCAGCTCGGATCGGCGAGGTCGCGGATCCAGATGCCTTGATCGCCCAGTCGTTTCACCACCTCGGAAGGTTCGAGTGAGATGGTGTTCGGGTCAAGCTCAAAGCTCACCAGTCCCGCGGCGGGAGGACCCTTCAGCAGAGGCATCACCCCGGGAAGGTCTTTGAGCTGCTGCCAGAGCCGCTCGCTGAGAAGGCGAATCCGTTCCAGCCGCTGCCCTGGTCCTCCCTCCTGTTCCAGCAGATTCAGCGAAGAACGCAGTCCTGCCATCAAGGGAACGCAACTGGTGGCCACTTCGAAACGACGGCTGTCGGCGTGGAAAGGATGGGGATCGTCGAGGGACGCTCGAGTTTCATCGCGCAGGCTCCGCCAGCCGATCAGGGTTGGGTTGGATTCCAGAAGCACTCGCTCAGAGAGGGCTACACCGCCAAGCCCCTCGGGGCCGCAGGCCCACTTGTGGCCTGTAAAGGCATAGATGTCTGCGGCAGCGGCAGCTTCATCCACTGGAATCTGGCCCATGCTCTGGGCGGCATCCACCAGCAGAAACGGTTCGGCAGGGTGCTGTTGAAGCTGGGCAGCGACCGCCGCGATCGGCATCCTTTGCCCTGTATTCCAGAGCAGGTGGGAGAGCACCACTAGGCGGGTTCTGGGTGTGAGCATCTGCTCAAGGGCTTCCAGCACTGCGGCGTCGGTCTCCGCTTGTTCGTTGCGCCCGCCCCGCAGCTCACGCACCGCCAGAACGGTCACGCTGAGTTGCTTCCGGCGTGCCAGTTCCAGGCAGGCCGCCACCACACCAGGATGTTCGCAGTCGCTGATGAGAAGGTGATCGCCTTCACGGATCGGCAGTCCCCAGAGCGGCAGCACGCAGCCGCTCGTCACGTTTTCACTCAAAGCCAGACGATGCGGGGGGACGCCGCAGATCCGCGCCAGCTGTGCGCGGGTGTTGTTCACTTCTGCGCTCACGTAAGGCCAGACATCCGTGGTGAAAGGGCCCAGCTCCTGAATGCGTTTCCAGCTGGATGTGATTGCATCCAGAGAGGGATCGGGCAAAGGCCCCTGCCCCCCGAAGTTGAAGTAGGTCTTGTTCGCCAGGGCTGGGCAGAGATCTCTCAGCATGCGATCAGGCGGGCTGGCATGGATGGGTCGGTTCGACTTCATGATCGCGAACCTTTTCCTCAGCTGGCATCGCGGAGCTGCCGGGTGCAGGAAATCCTGCAGTCTCTGTCGTTGAGATCACAGTGGCTGATGCAGTCGAAGTAAACCTCCACGGCATCCCAGGTGGCTTCACGTTCCTGTTGATCCCCTTGATTCACCGTGATCTGCATTGGCTTGGCCCGATGACAATGACTCTGGTTCATGACTGGCTCCCACTGACTGCTTTCAGCTTCCTCCTGCTGAGGGGTGGGAACGACCGAGGCAATAAGCGGGTTCCTCCCCGGTGAATGTGCTTAAACCGTGGCTACGTTTTCGCCGTGGAGAGATCGCTATGACGTCCGTTGACTGGCTCGGCATCCTTCACCCCGTCTTGGCGGTGGTGATCGTCTACCCCTTGATCGGCATCGTCGTGCGATTGGCGATGCAGACCCGAGCGCGGCGTTTGAAGACGTTGAAGTGTCCCCCCACGGTGGGCCGTGAACACAGTGACCTGGGTCGATGGCTGTCGGCGAGTGTGGTGCTGCTTGTGCTCGTGGCCCTCACCGTGGCGATTGCGACTGACAAACCCTTGATGGCCTTTCAAGGCGGAGCCGCCAGGGCTGCTCAGTTGTTGCTTGTGCTGATCGGAACGCTTGCGAGTCTGGCGGCGCTCTGGGTGTCCAAGGCGCCAGGGCTTCGTCTCGCGTTTGTGCTGATCACCTGGGCCGGCGTTCTCGGCCTGGGGGCGCAGCCGGAGGTCTGGCGACTCTCTGACGACCCTCTCTCCCCAGCCTTCTGGCAGTCCCACTACTGGTCAGGCGTGGCTGTTGTCGGTCTGATGTTGTTTTCACTGGGGGCGCAGCCCGAGATCCTGCGCGACCTGCGCCTGCGGCGTCTGCATGTCACCGCCAATGTTCTGGCGGCCGTGCTGTTTCTGGTGCAAGGGATCACAGGCACCCGCGATCTGCTTGAAATTCCCTTGAGTTGGCAGGCCTCAACGATCTATGCGTGCAACTTCAAGACGCGCACCTGTCCGCCTCCTGCATCCAGTCAGCCACCTGGGATCAGTCCATGATCTGGAGCGTCACTCGGTGATCACAGGTGGCCCCTGCTGATTCCGCAAGATCCGGGTTCCAGGGCTTCGGTTCGATCACCCCGAAGTCTTTGACAATGATGAAATCGCCTCGGGTGTCTGCCTGAGCCAAAAGCGATCGCTTGTTCAGGTGCAGGCTGGAGCTCACCTGCAATGGCCCCTGGGGAGCATTAAAACGACTCCCGATCAGGGCCTGGCGCACAGCGTCAGTCTTGAAACTGCCGGTGGCTTCCACGGCCTGAGCCCAGAGGTGCACAAGGCTGTATCCGGCTTCTGCTGGATCATTGATCACACGGTGGAATCCGAAGCGTTGACGGAAGCGTCGCCCGAAATCAACCGATTCCGGTGTCTGCAGGCTCTGGAAATAACTCCAGCTTGCGTAGGTGCCAGCAATATTGCTTGCTCCGATCGCGATCGCTTCTTCCTCCGAGACGGACAGGCTGAGCACCTTGAGTGTGGAACGCTTGGTCAACCCCTGTCTCTGAAGTGCCTGGAAGAAAGCGATATTGCTATCGCCATTGAGCGTATTCACCACGACAACCGGCCCACCATCAAGGGCGGCTTGAATGGCTTTGATCAGCGGTTCAACAGCCTTGCTTCCCAGCGGTAGATAGCGCTCGTTGAGGACGAGCGCTTGTTTGCGCTCAGCCTGGGCGCGCATGATGCGATTGGCTGTTCTTGGGTAGACGTAATCCGAGCCGATCAGCAGAAGACGTTTGCTGTGATTGTCGAGCATCCAGCCCAGGGCCGGTTCGGATTGCTGGTTGGGAACCGATCCGCCATACACAACAGCTGGAGAGCATTCCTGTCCTTCGTATTGCACCGGGTAGAACAGAAGCCCGTTGCTGGCCTCCATGACCGGAAGCATGGCTTTGCGGCTGGCGGAGGTCCATCCTCCGAAGATCGCCACCACCTCGTCGTCGTTCAGCAGTTGTTGTGCTTTGCGAGCGAACATGGCGGGGTCAGACATGCCGTCCTCCTCGATGGGCTGAATCTTCACCGTCCGGCCGTTGAGCTTGAGGCCACCAGCCGCATTGATCTCTTCGATCGCCAGCCGCTCAGCCTCGGCCACCGTGGCTTCCGAGAGCGCCATGGTGCCCGTGCGTGAGTGCAGGATGCCGACGCGAATGGTTGCCGTTTGATGGGGTTCATGTCGTTGGCCGCAACTGACGAGCAACAGTGAGCTCGCTAGGCCGATCAGCCTTGGCAGGCTTCTTCGCGTCGCAGTCGCGATGCCATGGATCATCGTCTCCCCCAGCTGATGACAGCTGTCAGCACCAAGAGGCTGATGGAGAGGTATTGGAAGCGCATGTCGGCCTGATTGATCGTTCGCATGGTGCTGGCCTTCTGCTCATCCGGTGCAGCGATGTAAGCGTTGTACCCCCACGTGAACAATGCGAACAGAGCCATGGCGATCAGATAGCTCGTTGTGAAGAGATCATCAAGGAAGGTGGTGTACGGAAGCTTGGGCAGGGATGCGTGGTACGACTGCTGCAGAAAAATCAGGGTGAGCAGGGCTGTTGATGGGATGGCAAGTCGCACATCGGAGAGGGTTCCCTCAACCGATGGCGCCATCAGCACGATCGAGTTGATGATCATCAACGGGATGATCCAGTTCACAATCCCCGGCCACAGATTCGACTGATAAATGACTTCCAGGCGAACCTGGCTGAGGCGAGGGCTGTACCAGGTGCCGAGGTTGTTGGAGGTACGGCGCAGATATGGTTTGAAGCTGGCGCCTTGAAGTTGATAGCCACTGAGTGAGC
Organism: Synechococcus sp. CO36386bin_29; assembly: GCA_011523835.1. Lineage (GTDB taxonomy): Bacteria > Cyanobacteriota > Cyanobacteriia > PCC-6307 > Cyanobiaceae > Synechococcus_C. The sequence goes on from WTFZ01000187.1 coordinate 6,832, forward strand.
CGAGCCCTCCCACGAGATGGTCATTGGAGGGTGCAGGCAGCAGGCGCAGATCGGCGTATTTCTGGGATGTCCAAAGGGGGTCGAGTTCGATGATGATCGGCACTTTCAGCACATCGAAGGGATCCCTCCGAAAGTTCACCGCATCGTCATAGAAGCGACTCGAGAAGTGAAACAGCAGCTGTCGGCGTCCTCCTGAGAGTTCCTGCGGTTCTTCAGCGGAAGGCTCGAACGTGGAGTCCCAGGTCTCGATGCGATTCGTCAGTGAAATCAGATCGGCGGGATCAGTGTTGTTCCGCTGGAGCAGCTCCTCCACCTCTGGGAGCCACTCCAGCCAGATCTCACCGTCTGCCGTGAAGGTGCGGGAGTTGAAATTGAGCTCGTAGATCTTGTCGAGATGAATGCCCGCATAGATGAACGGGTGTTTGGAGACAAGCTCTTCCGAGGGTTCAACGGCTTCCAGGCGCGAGGCACCTTCAACTCCCTCCTGCGTTGCGTCAGGCTGAATCAGGTGTGGATTCGGGTTGCGATGAATGATTGTGCGGGCGCCCAGAAGCAGAGCGATCGCCAGAGCCGAGGCAGCGACCAGGATCCAGAAGCGTCTTGGGAGGGCCCTGCTCATGCGTGCACCGATGTACACCAAAGATGGCCCTGATGAACGGCTGCGTCAGCAGGGGGCGTTTGACGCAGAGGTCAGGGCGATGAGCATCAACGGCGTCCCCAGCTGATGATGGCCGTGAGGATCAGAAGGGAGAGTGAGATGGTTTGAAAACGCGAGTCAGTTCGGTTGATTTTGATCGCTGTGCTGGCTTTTAAGTGTTCGGGTGCGGATGCATACGTGTTGGAACCCCAGGTGAATAATCCGAACAACGCCATGGCAATCAAGTAGCTCATGGTGAACAAGTCGTCGAGAAATGTGGTGTAGGTCAGTTTGGGGAGAGACGAGTGATAAGACTGCTGCAGAAAATCAGGGTGAGCAGGGCTGTTGAGGGGATGGCCAAGCGAACATCCGAGAGTGTTCCTTCCACAGAAGGTGCCATCAAGACGATGGAATTGATGATCATCAGAGGGATGATCCAATTCACGATCCCTGGCCACAGGTTGGATTGATAAGTGATTTCCAGGCGGACCTGACTGAATTGGGGGCGCGTCCAGGTGCCCATGCTGTTAGCACTTCGGTTCATGTAAGGCGTGAACCTGGCTTCCTTGATTTGATAGCCACTCAGGGAGCCAAGGCTGCCCACCAGGTTGTTGTTGCTGGGTTCGGGGAGCAGCCGGAGGTCAATCTCCTGTTTTGAGGTCCACAGTGGTTCCAGTTCGATGATGATCGGCACGCGCAGCACATCAAATGGGTCCCGGCGGAAATCCACTGCATCGTCGTAGAAGCGGCTTGAAAAGTGGAACAGGAGTTGTCGTTTCCCGTTCTTCAGCTCCTGAGGACCATCGGTGGTTGGTTCCAGCACCGAATCCCAGGTTTCAATCCGGTTGGCGAATGTAATCAAGTCGGCAGGATTGGTGCCATTACGCTTCAGGAGGTCGTCCACTTCAGGACGCCATTCCAGCCAGATCTCACCGTCGGCGGTGAAGGTGCGAGAGTTCAGATTGAGCTCGTAAATCTTTTCGAGGTGTATCCCCGCGTAGATGAAGGGATGATCTGATGCAAGTGTCTCTGACATCTCAATGCCCTCATCCCCTGGAGGGGGACCGGCCATCATCTGTTGCACGGTGTTGGGGTTGAGTGATTGGGGCTTCTTCCCATCCAGCACTGCCCGAATTCCCAGAATCAAAGCAGTGGCCAGCAGCGCCGCGATCAGCAGCCTGAACACTTTCGAGCGAGCGAGGCGGGGCATCAACTGCTGCATGGACCAACCGCATCGGCTCTGGAGGACGCCTCAGGTTGGCAACTCAGTCGCCAACTGTCATGCAGGGGTGATCGACTTGATGATGCTGTCTTGACAAGGAATGGTGGCTTAGAGCACCTGCACCACTTCGCTCACCTCGGGAATGGCTTCACGCATTTTGCG
>WTFZ01000188.1:0-1264 GCA_011523835.1 Synechococcus sp. CO36386bin_29
GGCTGATGCTCGATCATGGGAGCACTGTTCGCGCTTGATTCATGCTCGCGTTGCGTCGTCTGCTCTGCACACTGCTGGTTGCCGTAACGCTCTTGCTGCTCACCCCCACGGCGGTGACGGCCCAGGTGCACGAACACCAGGACGACAACGGAGCACCAATGTTGCGCAGCCTGGAAAGCTTGCGCGATCTCGATTACCAGAGTTGGCAGGCAGTGGCTTATCGCACTGGTCAGCCGGGCAACCCTGTGGTGCTCCGCATCGTGGGCTATCCCGGCAAACTGCGTCTCGACCATCCCTCCCCCCTGCTCGTGCAGGCCGGCGTGAAGGAGTGGCAGCTCGACGACATCACCCTCGACAATCCTGCGCTGGCCACCGACGGACGTGAAGCGGCGGCGGAGTTTGCGCTCGACCCCCTGCTCAACGATCTCAGCAACAACCGCCCGCTGCGCTTGTTCCTTCCCGGTGTGTTCAACGAAATGCCCGTCCCCCCCTATGTGGTGGGTGAGTGGCGTGAGATCCAGACGGAGCCTCTTGGGTCATGAGGTCGGTTGCCGACCCCGATGAGCGCTGGATTCCCTGGATGCGTCGGGCTCTAGCTTTGGCAGGTCTGGCTGAAGGCTGCACCAGTCCGAATCCTCTTGTTGGCGCAGTGGTGCTGGATGCCAACGGAACCCTCGTTGGGGAGGGATTCCATGCCCGGGCCGGTCAACCCCATGCCGAAGTAGGGGCTTTGGCCCAGGCCGGTGATGCCGCCCGCGGTGGCACGATCATCGTCACCCTGGAACCCTGCTGCCATCACGGCCGCACCCCGCCCTGCACCGACGCCGTGATCAAGGCAGGGATCGCTCGGGTGGTGGTGGCGCTGACCGATCCCGACCCCCGTGTTGCCGGTGGTGGTGTGCAACGGCTGCGCGATGCCGGAATAGAGGTGATTTCCGGTGTGCTGGAGGCTGAAGCGGCCCACCAGAACCGCGCCTTCGTGCATCGCGTGCAGACCGGCAGGCCCTGGGGGCTTCTCAAGTGGGCGATGAGCCTGGATGGCCGCACGGCTCTGCCCAACGGCGAGAGCCAGTGGATCAGTGGTCCCAGCGCACGCAGCTGGGTGCATCGTCTGCGGGCCCAGTGTGATGCGGTGATCGTGGGGGGCGGTACGGTTCGTGCCGATGATCCGCTGCTGACCAGCCGTGGCCGGCGTTCACCGGAACCGCTGCGGGTGGTGCTGAGCCGCAGCCTGGATCTGCCAGATCAGGCTCAGCTCTGGGAT
>WTFZ01000188.1:1364-8741 GCA_011523835.1 Synechococcus sp. CO36386bin_29
GCGGGTGGTGCTGAGCCGCAGCCTGGATCTGCCAGATCAGGCTCAGCTCTGGGATTCATCCGTTGCTCCCACGCTCGTGGTGCACGGCCAGGATGCTCCGGAGGAAGTAAAGACTCGCTTGGACTCTGTCGGTGTGCAGCGGCAGGAGCTTCAGGCCTGTGAGCCTGGGATCTTGATGACGCTCCTGGCCCAGCGCGGCTGCAATCGGGTGCTCTGGGAGTGCGGTCCGGGTCTGGCAGCTGCTGCGCTGCAGCAAGCCTGCGTGCAGGAGCTGGCCGCAGTATTAGCTCCCAAACTGCTGGGCGGCGAGCCGGCGCGCACACCGTTGGGGCAGCTGGGCTTTCAGGGCATGGACGACGTCGTGCTCCTGCAGGGGCTGCAGCAGCAGCGCCTCGCCGACGATCTGTTGCTGCAGGCGACCGTCAGTCCCCTTTCAGATCCGTGCTGAAGCGGCCGATCAGCACACCCATCACCACGGCCAGATAGAGGGGGCCGATGATGCTGGTGGCGATGCTGAGCATCCGTGCCAGCGGCAGAACAGGATTGATGTCGCCATAGCCCACGGTGGTGAGACAGACGAAGGCGTAGTAGTTGATCTCTGCAAATGAGCTGCTCACCATCAGCACGCTGTCGGAGCTGAGTTCCATCATTGAGGCCATGCTCAGCGGTCTGAAGCTGCCGTGCTGAATCGTTTCCACGGCCCCCATCACCAGTCCGGCGGTGAGGCCCAGATGCAGATACCCCGCGGCGGCCCCCATCAGCACCCGTTCATTCACCTTGGTTTCGCTGGCCAGGGCCCGCACCAGCCGGATCACACTCCAGCCCACCAGCAGGCACCAGCTGGTGACCAGGGGGATTCCGCTGCTCTCCAGCTTCACCGGTGTGATCAGCCACATCCACTGCGACACCACCGCGAACAGCCCCAGCGCTTGATAAAGCCTGTCGCTCCAGGGGTGGGCGTTGCCGCTGCTGCCCAGCACCCGCGTGAACCAGAGGGCGATCAGCGAGTAGCAGGGGGCGCCAAGCCAGTTCAGGGGCGGAAACGCGAAGCTGATCAGCACCAGCAGGGTCAGCGCCAGCAGCACTCTGTAATCCCGCTGGCCGGGACCGTTGCGTTGCTGCAGCAGAAAAGACGGAAGGCTCGGCACGGTCGGCGTCGGTCTTCTGAAAGTCTCACAACGGCGCAGCTGTTTGTCTTCAACGTCGATCGGGATTGTGTTGTTCCAGGCGGTTTTCGATCTCGCGGTCACCGGAGTAACGCCCGATCAGCACCCCCATCACCACTGCCAGGTAGAGCGGCCCGGCAATGCCAGTGGTGACGGCCAGCATCCTGGCGAGGGGTAGCTCGGGGTTGATGTCCCCGAAGCCCACGGTGGTGAGGCAGATGAAGGCGAAGTAGTTAATTTGAGCGAAGACCTGCGCTGAGCCGATCACCGTGTTGTTCTGGCCTGCGGCGTTGGTGATCGGGATGTCGAGGGGTTCGAAGCTGCCTGGCTGGATGGTTTCCACTGCGCTCATCACCAGTCCTGAAGTGAGCCCCAGCAGCAGGTAGCCAGCGGCTGCTCCCATCAGCATGGAGGTCGTGACCCGCCGTTCGCCGGCCAATCGTTCCACCAGGCGGATCACGCTCCACCCCACCAGGACCCCCCAGCTCAACACCAACGGCACGCCGCTGCTTTCCCAGCGCACCGGGGTGAGCAGCCAAAGCAGCAAAGCTGTCAGCGCGACGAGTCCCAGCCCCTGGTACAGGCGATCCTGCAGGGTGAGCATTGGCTTGCGGATCATCACCAACTGGGTCAGCAGCAGGGCGATCAGGCCATACCCCAGGCTTCCAAGCCAGGTGACCCTTGGAAAGGCGAAGCTGATCAGTATCAGCAGACAGAGGCCCAGCAGCAGCTCATAAATCTGTTCCCTCCATCGCTTGCGCCGCCACTCCGATCGCATCGTGTCTGGTGTTGCTCAAGTCGAGGATGACCCGAATCGTGTGCATCAGCGAGCCCTTGGCACCCATTCCGCGTTCGGTTCTCCCCCCCAAGCGCCTGAACGTCCACCAGTTGTGAGCCCTAGCTTGGTTGCATCATCGGGACCCGGACCATGCCGATCCGTGAGGACGACAATCGCCCCAACCGCCGCTTTGGAATTATCAACCTCGTGTTGATCGGCTTCGGTGTACTGCTGCTGGTCAGCAGTTTCCTGCCCAGTCAGGGGATGCAGCAGGTTCCTCGGGTTCCTTACTCCCTCTTCATCGACCAGGTGAATGATGGGGCTGTGAAGCGCGCCTACATCACCCAGGATCAGATCCGTTACGAGCTGGCAGAAGCCGAAGAAGGTGCACCTTCGGTGTTGGCGACCACGCCGATCTTCGACATGGATCTTCCCCAGCGACTGGAGTCCAAAGGCGTTGAATTCGCAGCAGCACCGCCGAAGAAACCCAATATCTTCACAACGATCCTCAGCTGGGTCGTACCTCCGCTGATCTTCATCCTGGTGCTTCAGTTCTTTGCTCGCCGCTCCATGGGAGCTGGCGGTGCCCAGGGCGCGCTCAATTTCACCAAGAGCAAAGCCAAGGTCTATGTCCCCGATGAGCAGTCCCGGGTGACCTTCGCCGACGTGGCGGGTGTGGATGAAGCCAAGGACGAGCTCACCGAAATCGTTGATTTCCTCAAGACACCTGAGCGTTACGCAGACATCGGAGCGCGGATTCCGAAAGGTGTGCTGTTGGTGGGTCCTCCTGGAACAGGCAAAACTCTTCTTTCCAAGGCTGTTGCCGGAGAAGCCGGTGTGCCGTTCTTCATCATCAGCGGCTCGGAATTCGTTGAGCTCTTTGTGGGTGCGGGCGCAGCTCGGGTTCGCGATCTGTTCGAGCAGGCCAAGAAGAACGCCCCTTGCATCATCTTCATCGACGAGCTGGATGCCATCGGTAAGAGCCGTTCCGGCTCGATGGGTGTTGTCGGCGGCAACGACGAGCGGGAGCAGACCCTGAATCAGCTGCTCACAGAAATGGATGGTTTTGCCTCAAAGGACAAGCCAGTCATTGTGCTGGCGGCCACTAACCAGCCAGAAGTTCTCGATGCGGCGCTGCTGCGTCCCGGACGTTTTGATCGCCAGGTGCTGGTGGATCGCCCTGATCTGTCCGGTCGCAAGACGATCCTTGAGATCTACGCCAAGAAGGTGAAGCTGGCTGAAGGAGTGGACCTCGACCGCATCGCCCAGGCCACAAGTGGTTTTGCCGGTGCCGATCTGGCCAACCTGGTGAATGAGGCGGCCTTGCTGGCCGCTCGCAACAAGCAAACCTCCGTGGAGCAGGCCGACCTCAATGAGGCGATCGAGCGCGTCGTTGCCGGTCTTGAGAAGAAAAGCCGGGTGCTGCAGGACGATGAGAAGAAGGTTGTGGCTTACCACGAAGTTGGGCACGCCATCGTCGGTCACCTGATGCCTGGGGGTAGCAAGGTGGCGAAGATCTCGATCGTTCCCCGCGGCATGAGTGCGTTGGGATACACCCTGCAACTTCCCACTGAAGAGCGTTTCCTCAATTCCCGCGAAGATCTGGAAGGACAGATCGCAACCCTCCTGGGCGGCCGATCAGCTGAGGAGATTGTGTTCGGGAAAATCACCACCGGAGCGGCCAACGATCTGCAGCGGGCGACGGACATCGCCGAGCAGATGGTGGGCACCTACGGCATGAGTGACACCCTTGGCCCCTTGGCTTACGACAAACAGGGTGGTGGCCGCTTCCTCGGTGGCGGGAACAACCCTCGCCGCACGGTGAGTGATGCCACGGCGCAGGCGATTGATCGCGAGGTGCGGGCTCTTGTGGACAACGCCCATGACCAGGCATTGGCGATCCTTCGCCAAAACATGGCTCTTCTGGAAACCATCGCTCAGAAGATCCTCGAGAAAGAAGTGATTGAAGGTGACGACCTCAAGGAGATGCTGGCTGCCAGCGTGATGCCGGAGGCCATTACGGCCTGAGGCTTGACGGATCCACCACTTGTCCCCGATAACAGCTGTTTGAAGTCCAGCCATGGCGTCCGTCTGCACCAGTGTCGCCGCCGCTCTCACCGCGTTGAGCGGCAGCGACTTCCTCTCATCCGCAGATATCACTGCTGAACAGACTGCGGCATTGCTGCAGCTGGCGATTCAGCTCAAACAAGGTGAACGAAGGATTGATCTGGGCAATCGGGTACTGGGTCTGATCTTCACCAAGGCATCAACGCGCACACGCGTCAGCTTTCAGGTGGCGATGGCCCGCCTCGGAGGCCAGACCGTCGACCTCAATCCCCAGGTCACCCAACTCGGTCGCGGCGAGCCTTTAGAAGACACCGCTCGCGTGTTGAGCCGTTTCTGTGATGTGCTGGCGATTCGCACCTTTGCCCAGCAGGAGTTGGCGGACTACGCCCACTGGGCTTCGATACCGGTGATCAATGCCCTCACCGATCTGGAGCACCCCTGCCAGGCCCTCGCTGATTTCCTCACGATGCAGGAGGCTTTCGGTGATCTTCGGGGCCAGACACTGGCCTATGTCGGTGACGGCAACAATGTGGCTCACTCGTTGATGCTGTGTGGCGCTCTGCTGGGCGTGAATGTGCGCATCGGTTGCCCGGAGGGATTCGAGCCACTTCCAGGGGTTGTTGATCAGGCGCGCTCTCTGGCTGTGCACGGTGCTCAGGTCAGCGTGATCACTGATCCTGTTGAGGCTGTGCGTGGGGCCCAGGCTCTGTACACCGATGTGTGGGCCTCCATGGGTCAGGAGCAGGAACAGGCCGAGCGTGAGCAGGCCTTTCAGGGCTTTTGCCTCGATGAAGATCTTCTCGCAGAGGCTGATTCCCGCGCCATCGTTTTGCACTGCCTTCCGGCGCACCGCGGCGAAGAGATCAGTGCCGGCGTGATGGAGGGATCGTCAAGCCGGATTTTCGATCAGGCCGAGAATCGACTGCATGCTCAGCAGGCGCTGCTGGCGGCTCTCTTGGGCGGGCTCTGATGGTGTGAGCGCTTCACCCGATCCTGTTGCTCTGTCTGGTGGCTCCACCACCGTGGTGTTAATTCACGGCTACACCGGATCTCCCGCTGAGCTTGGGCTTCTCGCAAGTTTCCTGCACCGTGAGGGCTATGGGGTGGAATGCCCCCTGCTTGCTGGGCATGGAACCTGCCTTGAGGATCTGATGACGGTGGATCCCGATCAATGGCTCAATCAGCTCGACGCCGTGGTCGATCGCTTGCAGCAGCAAGGCCAGAACGTGGTGGTGGGCGGCTTGTCGCTTGGGGCGATCCTGGCGTTACAGCTCGCGAGGCGACGCCCCCGCACTCAAGGGGTGATTACCTATTCACCACCGATCATCAGCGGTGATCCGCGTGCTCTGATCGCTCCGCTTTTGGCAAGGTTGCTGACATCGGTCCCACGGCCAGCCGATGACTTCGTCGATCCCACCACCGCTGAGCGCATCTGGACCTACAACCGCTGGCCATCTCGCTGCAGCGTGAAGGTGTTGGAGCTGATTGCTGAGACCCGTCGCCATTTGGCAGAGGTGACTCAGCCTTTGCTGGTGATGGCCAGTCGCCGTGATCGGGTGATCACGGCGCGCGGGGTGAACCGTCTGCGTCAGCGGGTCAGCTCTCCTGCTGTGGAGCTGCAGTGGTTAGAGAACAGCGGTCACCTGATCACCACAGATGCTGAATGGCGCACCGTGGCGGCTGTCACTGCCGCATTCATCCGGCGTGTGTGTCACTGATCAGATCCTGCAGAAGAGGCTCGCAATCAGCGATTCAAGCGCTCCCACCCGATGGTTTGCAGCTTCAGCCACATCTCGATCCCCAAGTGCCTCAACATCCGCTGTTCGCGGATCGGCTTGCCGAGGGGTGTCTGCAATCGGAATGTGGACACCAGGACGAATTGAGCATGCTGGGTCGGCCGGTCGGGCTTGATTCGAATCACGAGCTGCTCGGCTCTGTGGAGGAGCCAGCCCTCACCCTGGGGCTTTTCCTTGTGTTGGATGTAGTTCGGTTGTTGCTGCCACATGCTCTGGATTCTGATGAGCGGACCTAGGCCGGACTGTCGGATTGTTGCTCTGTCACTGCGCTGACAAAGTGCTGAGCGAATGATTGATCGAATGCCTCAAGTGCGACGTTTCGCCCTCGTTGCGGCTCCATTGATTGGGGGGGGCGTTGCGCTGGCTCTTCCTGGTTCATTTGTGGATGCAGATGGAGCAACGCAGCCGATTGTCTTTGCTGCTCGGATCGTTGCTGCGCTTGTGGTCTGGATGGCTCTCTGGTGGATGCTTGAGCCCATTCCGATCTATGCAACGGCTCTTCTGCCATTGGTTGTGATTCCAATGACTGGTGTGGCTCCGTTGTCAGAGGTCGTTAGCCACTACACGAGCACTTTGCTGGTGTTGTTTCTTGGAGGATTCATTCTCGCGCTGGCTCTGCAGCGATGGGGCCTGCACCAGCGAATCGCCACCCTGGCTTTGCACCACATTGGTGGAACTCCGCGTCGAATTCTGGGTGCCTTGATGGCAGTTGCTGCCTTTCTGAGTTTGTGGATGTCGAACACCTCCACAACCTTGATGATGGTGCCGATTGCCGAAAGTATTGCCAACAGCTTGAGTGGGCATGGCGTCAACCGCCGTCATGCATCCACCGTTTTTTTGCTGGGAGTGGCTTACGCCGCATCCATCGGTGGAATTGGAACCATCGTTGGATCACCGCCGAATGCAGTGGCAGCCGCTTATCTGCAGGCCAGCCTCGGCATTGAGGTGTCTTTTTTGCAGTGGATGCGTCTTGGGGTGCCGATTGTCCTGGTGATGGTGCCCCTGACATGGGCCTTGCTTGCTTGGGTTTTGTTCCCTTTTCAGAATTCGACTGATTCTCAACAGCCTCTGGATCTGCGAGGTGAGCTGGCGCCAGTGGCTCCGATGCGTTTGGGCGAATGGGCTGTTCTCCTGATTTGTGCTGCGACCGCGTTGATGTGGATGATTCGTCTTCCTCTGAAGGGGGTGATGGTCGGCGGATGGCAGCCATTCTCTGGACTGACAGACGCAGGGATTGCCATCACAGCAGCGCTGATTCTGTTTGTGATTCCGATGGATCAACGCTGGGAACGCTTTGCGATGGACTGGGACTGTGCATCCCAGGCACCCTGGGGGATCTTTCTGCTGTTCGGAGGTGGCCTCAGCCTTGCATCGTCGCTCCAAAGCAGCGGCTTAAGTGGCTTCCTCAGCACGATGTTCTCAGGACTGGGGTCGGTCCCGATTTGGCTTGCTGTTGCCTTGGTGATCAGCTTTATTGTGTTCTTTACAGAAATAACAAGCAATACAGCAACCGTCACCACAGCGATCCCCATCCTCGTGCTTGTCGCTGGATCCATTGGTCAGGATGCTC
>WTFZ01000148.1 GCA_011523835.1 Synechococcus sp. CO36386bin_29
GGACCGATCTCTTCTTTTGCCATTCACCCCGGCACAGCCGCCATCGCCACACCCAGGTACGTCCCCAGTCCATATCCCAGGAGGCCAAGGGCCACGCCGGCCACCGCAAGATCATTCCGATGGATGGCCGTGGCCAAAGCGAGGGCAGTACTGGGGCCCCCGATCGCAGCCTGGGAAGCCACAAGCATTTCTGCAAGCGGAACGCGCCAGCGCACTAACACCAGCACGAGGACACCATGCATGCCGACCACAATGGCGGCGTAAAGAAGAATCCAGACGCCCTCCGTCAACACTCCAGCGAGTGGCGTCCCCAAGCCCACCACAGCGAAAAACGGTTGGATCAGAAACTGACCGAATTCGCTGCAAGCACGCCGCGACTCCGCACCTGGTCCCTGGCCCAGCACGACAGCAACCGTGGTGAGCACAAGGATGGAGGGCGCCGCAAACCCGATGCCAGCCACACCCTTGCTGAACAGATCACTCAGCCCGAGGGCGACCAGACCCCAGAGCAGTGCCGCTGGCCAGAGCCACCCTGCAGGCTGCGCCTGGGAGGCTGACGGAGAGAGCTCCAACGAAGGCGGCCGACGGAGCGATCGCGTCAGACGATCACTACGGCCGAACCCAACGCTCAACGCGAACCAGAGCGTGAACACAATCTGATCAGCAGCTGTCGCCAAGGCCAGCAACGCATCCGGCGGAGACAAGATGCGCCCCACCGAGACAAGGTTGAGGCTTCCACCGGAAAACGTTGCGGCATACAGGCCCATGAGCTCAGAACGCTGATCTCCAAGGGGTTGCGCCAGCGCGACTGCACCCACCAGAACACCCACCACGGTGGCCAGTACAGCAAGGCCAAAGAGGAGCAGCAAAGGCCGAGCCCGCTGAAGCAGGGTCTTCAGCCTGATGGCGAGCAACAGCTCAGCGATCGCCAGCGATGTCAGCGGACCACTGATCCAGGCGGAGATCCGCGCGTCTGCTTGCCAGCCGAGTCCATTGCGGACCGCCACACCGAGCAGGAGCACCAGCATGGTCACGCCCAGCCTTTGCCCCCAAACCCAACGACGCGACAACCACCAGGCCAGGGACACGATCCCGGCGATTCCAATCCAAGACAGAAGCAATGAATTGACCTGGGTCATGACTCATGCGGCTCAGTCCCGATGTCAACGTGGCAGCGCATCATCAACGACGCCATCACCGTGCCAGCAACCCAGGCCCGAACAGCACTTCCTCTCCTGGGAAACCTGCTCGAGTGGTATGACTTCGCCATTTATGGCTATCTCGCGCAAGCTTTAGGCGACGCCTTTTTTCCCTCCGAGTCCAACTCAGCAGCTCTATTGAGTTCCTTCGCAGTGTTTGCGGTGGGATTTCTGATGCGACCCATCGGAAGCCTGGTGCTGGGCCCACTGGCGGATCTTTACGGACGCCGGCGGATGCTTCTGCTCAGCCTGACGCTCATGGGAGGGAGCAGTCTGCTGATCGGGCTCCTGCCAACGCGATTGCAGTGGGGGGAAACAGCGACGGTGTTGCTGGTGCTGCTGCGCATGGTGCAGGGGTTTTCAGTTGGAGGGGAGTACACGGGCAGCATTGCCTTCACCGCCGAACTGACCTCTGCTGATCGCCGCGGCCTGATGTGCAGCTTCACGAGCAGCGGCGCCCAAATCGGGATTGCATTGGCCTCGCTGGTTGTGGCTGGCTGCAGCGCACTACTGGGAGAACAAGCGCTGATGGAGTGGGGCTGGAGGCTGCCGTTCCTGATGGGCAGCTCTCTGCTGGTCCTGCCCGTCTGGATGCAGCATCGACTCCCAGAAACCCTGGAGATCCCGGCACGCCCTGAAACAGCAAGCCAAGCGCGTCACTGGTTGCATGCATTGGGCACCCAGCTTCAGACCCTCGTTGAGCATCGCCGCCTTCTGGTGCAGGTGATGGCACTGGTCTGCACCAGCAACGTGGTGTTCTACCTGCTGTACGTGTTTCTGGTGACCCACAGCAGTCAGTCGCCTGCGGACGGCGTTGCAGCGCGAACGATCACTAGCGCAGTGCAACTGTTCGGCATCGGGATCACCACCCTCGCTGGCTGGCTTGTGGATCGCTACGGGCTCATCCGGATCAATGGCGTGGGCACCGCGGCCATGGTGGCCACATCCCTGCCGGCGCTTGCCATCGGCTTGCAGGGGTCGCCGGTCACGCTGCTCATCGCACTGAGCCTGGCCACTCCGGCACTGATGGTGATCCTGGGCAGCCAGGGGTTGCTGGGGGTGACCATCGCGCCGCTTGAACAACGCTGTGGAGTGTTTTCAATCGCCTACTCCACATCCGTGGCGCTCTGCGGAGGAACAGCACCGTTGATCGCCACCTGGATGGTGGATCAGAACGTTCCCTACGGAACCATTGCGCTGTATCCCCTTCCCTTTGCGGCAGCGACCTGCTGGGCACTGTGGCGAGCAAGGGGTCGAAGCTCCCATGACTTCTGAGGCATCTCAGCAGGAAGGCTCAACCCGATGGGACGTGGCGTCACGCCGGAAGAGTCCTCCTAGGTAGTGCCGAACGACAGCACGGTCCTTGCAACCCTGCTGAAACAGGAAGCCGGCGATGGCGGCCTGGACCAGTCGGTACTGGTCCCACTGGGGGTGCTCGGCGATGAACACCCCCATCGCGCGGTGCAAATCCTCAGGCATCTGGTTTTCCACACTCACGTGGACAGGCATCGCATCAGGTGTCTCGCGCAACTCAGGATTTCTCTGTCAACCCAACCATCACGCCACGGCGCCCGCAGTGATGTCAAAAAACCGGAACGACTTCGACTTACTCTCGCGTGACCTCGCTAAAGCCAGTCCATCACTGGTTTGCAGCAAAAAAAATGTGTCTTACGTCACAACGCCTAGGCATGGCCCTTCCCACCGTCAAGAGGAAAGCCGCTTTTCCCCTGTCGCCATGACAAGGCCTCATCTGACCAAGGATCCGCAGCGACAGGCCTGTGGAAAACTTGTGAAAAACGTTGTGATCAACGTGGAGTCGCCGTCTGTTCAACACTGCTGATCAATTCATCACGACCGACGAGCAAGTCCCATCACCCACGGCATGCCAACGCTCCCCACAACCAGCAGCTCAAGAAAAAACCAGTAACTTTCAGATATCCCAGATCACTCCCTGTGCGGCGAACACTGGCGCTGAGCCTCACCACGGCAACGTTGCTGGCTGGCTGCGGCAAGCCCGAACCTCAGGCAGGAAAGTGGCTGACGGTCAACACAGCTCGGATCACCGAGGCCAGCTTCCAGCCCAGCATCGAAGCGATCAGCCTGCTGGAGTCCACGACCACGGTGTCCCTCAGGCCTGAAACCGATGGCCGTGTGGTGAAGGTCCTCGCCCGGGACGGTGAACAGGTCAAGGCCGGGCAACCGATCATCGAGCTCGACAACGTGCAGCAGAGCGCTGCTCTCAACGCCGCCCAGGCTCAGGCACGCACCGACAAGCTCAATGCTGAGCGCTACGAATTTCTCTACAGAAACGGCGCTGCCTCCGCCAAACAGCGCGACCAGTACGTCACCCAGGCGATCGCATCCCGCGACCAGGCCCTCGCCGATGCCGCCACGCTCGGGTACAAATTCGTGCGCTCACCCATCAACGGTGTCGTTGGCGATCTCGACAGCGTGAAGCTGGGTGACTACGTGAAGGCCGGTCAGGCGATCACGGGCATCGTTGACAACTCCTCCCTCTGGACCCTGATGCAGATCCCCGCCACCCGGGCGAGTGACGTGAAATTGGGGCAGACAGTAACGGTGACATCGCAGACGACCCCCCCGGTCACCGGCCAGGGGACTGTGACCTTCATCTCTCCCTACTTCGGCATCAGTGGCAACAACAGTGCGCCCAATGCCCTGATGGTGAAAGCCACCTTCCCGAATCTCACCGGCCAGCTGAAAACCGGGCAATACGTGAAAAGTCAGATCGTTTTAAGGACCCAAAAGTCCCTGGCCGTCCCTGTGCAAGCGGTGTTCATGCAAGCTCAGCAACCGTTCGTCTACGTCACGGTTCCCCTTAGCCAGGCTCTGCCGAAAATCAAGGCCTCCACCTCCGTACCGGACAAACAGAAAAAGAAGCTGGAGACACTCCCCCCCAGCACACCGATCGTGGTGCAGAAAGCGGTGCAGCTCGGTGAATTGCAGAACAATCTCTACCCCCTGAAGTCCGGACTGACGCGTGGAGAAACCGTCGTCGTGAGCAACACAGCTCTGCTGAGCAATGGCATTCCTGTGAAGACCGCGAACTGAGCGATCCATGGCCTTCTCCGACAACTTCATCAAACGGCCGGTCCTCACAACGGTCTGCAGCATCCTGATCGTGCTGATGGGTGTGATCGCGATCCCCTCTCTGCCGATCGCCAATCTTCCCAACATCGCCCCGCCTCTGATCCAGGTCACAGCCAGTTACGGCGGCGCCAATTCCCTGGTCACCGAACAAGCGGTGACCAATCCACTTGAACAGCAGATCAACGGCGTTCCTGGAGCCTCCTACATCTCCTCCACCAGCAACATGGAGGGGCAAAGCATCATCTCGGTCTACTTCGACGAGACCACCGACATCGACATCGACCAGGTGAACGTGCAGAACCGCGTGTCCCTGGCGATGCCCCAGCTTCCCAGCCAGGTGTCAGCGACGGGCGTCTCCGTCAAACAGTCAACCCCTTCGATTCTGCTGGCCTATCAGGTGTCCTCAACGGAAGGACAGTTCGACGCGGCCTATCTCAATGGGCTGGTGTATCAGCAGCTGTATTACCCCCTTGAGCGCGTCCCTGGCGTCGCCAACGTGAACATCCTTGGGGGGACCAGTCCGGCTTACTGGCTGTTCGTCGACCCCGACAAGCTCGCGGCGAACAACCTCACAGCCAATCAGGTCGTTGATGCCGTGAAGGCCCAGAACACCACCGCCATCGGGGGTCTGGTGGGAGGACCACCCGCATCCGGTGACCAGGCATACACCTACCCGCTGCTGGTGCAGAACAACGGCAATCTGCTCAGCCTGGACGATTTCGAAAATCTGATCATCAGCCGCACCGAAACAGGCAATCTCCTGCTGCTCAAAGATGTGGGCGAGGTGCAATACGGCTTCAACAACTACACGACAGCGGCAGTGGATGTGTCGAACCACGACACGGTCTCCGTGGCGGTGTTCCAGACCCCTGACAGCAATGCTCTGGATGTGGCCGATGCCGTCGTCAAACAGATCGAGGCCTTCGCTGCCAATGCGCCGCCCGGTGTGACCGTGTCGCAGGTCTACAACATCGGCCAATTCATTGAGT
Organism: Synechococcus sp. CO36386bin_29; assembly: GCA_011523835.1. GTDB lineage: Bacteria > Cyanobacteriota > Cyanobacteriia > PCC-6307 > Cyanobiaceae > Synechococcus_C. The sequence continues at coordinate 5,300 of WTFZ01000148.1, forward strand.
CCTCGGTTGACGGTGTGGTGGATGCCCTCGGTCTGGCGATCGTGCTGGTGCTGCTGATCCTGTTCCTCTTTTTGCAGAACTGGAGGGCCACGGTGGTGCCCAGCCTGGCCATTCCCATCTCCCTGGTGGGCACCTTCGCCTTCATCAAGGTGTTTGGTTTCTCCATCAATCAGCTCACCCTGCTGGGCCTGGTGCTGGCCACCGGCCTGGTAGTGGACGACGCCATCGTGGTGATTGAAGCGGTATCGAAGAACATCGAATCAGGGATGAAACCCAGACAAGCGGCACTGGCCTGCATGGGCGAGCTGTTCGGTGCCCTTGTGGCCACGGCTCTGGTGCTGATGGCGGTCTTCGTTCCGGTGGCGTTCTACCCAGGAAGCATCGGCATCATCTATCAGCAGTTCGCGCTCACGATTGCGTTCTCGATTGCGATCTCCGCGTTCAACGCGCTCACCTTCTCGCCGATGCTGTCGGGCCTGATTCTCAAACCGGGTGAGTCAGCACCGCCGAGGGGCTGGATCTGGCCCGTGGCGGGCGTGATTGTGGGTCTGGCCTTTGGACGGTTCAGTGCAGCCGCCTTCGGCCACTGGACCTACGTGCTGGGTGTTGTCGTCGGCGGAATCGCGGGAGCCAACCTCCCCCTGATCTTCCGGGTGTTCAACACCAATTTCAGCCGTCTTCAGAACGGCTACACCTGTCTGATTCGCACGCTGGTCAAAGCCAGACGCTGGGTGATGGTGACCTTGGCAGCCGGCATCGTTCTCACAGTTCTGGCCTTCACGGCGATCCCCTCCGCCTTCATTCCCGATGAAGACCAGGGCTACCTGGCCGGCTTCTACCAACTTCAGAACGGAGCATCTCTCAGCCAGACCGAACGCATGGCTGGGCAGATCGCAGCGATTCTCAAAGAGGAAGATGATGTGCTCAACGCCAATGTGATCAGCGGTTACGGCTTCAACGGGTCCAGCCCCGACCAGGGAACAATCCTGATCGGCCTGAAACCACTCAGTGAGCGGCCGGGGTCAGCGAATAGTTCCTTCGCGATCGCTGATCGACTCAATGCCAAGCTCTCAGCATTGAGCAGCGGCTTGGCCGTTGTGGGTCAGCCGCCGGCGGTTCCCGGCTTTTCCGCCCAGGGTGGGTTCTACTTCCAGTTCAACGATCTCACCGGTAACTACAGCTTCAACCAGCTCGATGGACAGGCGCAGCGGCTGATCAAAGCCGGGAAAGCCAGCGGTGATTTCTCCAATCTGTATACCCAGTTCATCCCCAGTGCTCCCGCCTTCGGACTGACGGTGGATCGAGCCGTCATGGGAGCCCTGAATGTGGATTACGACGAAGCGATGAGCACCATCGCCGTCCTGGCCGGTGGCTCCTACACGGGCCTCACCTACGAGAACGGCCAGGTGCGCAATGTGTACGTGCAGGCCGGAGAAGAACAACGGGAAACGATTGAAAACATCCTCAGCTACTACGTCAGAAACCGCGATGGCGATCTGATCCAGGTGTCACAGTTCGCCGAGTCGGAACTCTCCAGCGCCCCGCCGATCATTAGCCACTACAACCTCTATCGAACGGTTCTGATCCAGGGCGCTCAAGCTGTGGGCAAGAGCTCAGGGCAGGCCTTGAGCTCGATTCAGGCTCTGTTCAAGAGGGAGAACTTCAACAACATCGGCTCTGCCTTCACTGGCCTCGCTGCCCTGCAACTGTCAGCCGGCAACGCCAGCGTGCTCGTGTTCGGCTTCGGCATCCTGATCGTGTATCTGGTGCTCTCGGCCCAGTACGAGAGTTATGTCACGCCGGTCATCATTTTGATGACAGTGCCTCTGGCCATGCTCGGAGCCCTGGTGTTCCTGGCCATCCGCTCCATCGACCTCAACATCTACGCCCAGGTGGGACTGGTCACACTGATCGGCCTGGCAGCCAAAAATGGAATCCTGATTGTGGAGGTAGCAGAACAGCACCTCGAAGCCGGCATGAGTGCCACAGATGCAGTGATCGCCTCGGCGGAATCAAGACTGCGCCCGATTCTGATGACCGCGATTGCCGCCCTCGCCGGCTTTCTGCCCCTGGTGGTGGCCAACAGCGCCGGCGCCCAAAGTCAGCAATCGCTGGGCACGGTGATCTTCGGCGGCCTGGTGGTCGCTACGGTGCTGTCCCTTGGTGTGGTGCCTCCTTTTTACGTGGTGATCAAAGGCCTGGAAGAACGCCTCTCCGGTCAGACGCCACCAGGAGTTGATGAAGATGATTCCCTCGCCAGTGCCAACTGACACAGCTTGCTGGAACTGGAAGCAGCCCGACGGACGCAGTCTCGAAGTGGCCTGGTGCCGGCAAGAGCAGTGCCAAGAACGCAGCGAATCGCCGGCTGTGGTGCTGGTACATGGGTTCGGTGCCAGCAGCGGCCACTGGCGCCACACCATGCCATCCCTTGGGGAACGAACCCCCACCTACGCCCTTGATCTGATCGGCTTCGGCGGCAGCAGCCAGCCCAAGGCCGTGCTTCCCAGCGATCCCGACGCCGACTTCGAAGCGCTGAGCGATGAAGCGCTGGTGTACGGCTTCGATCTTTGGGCTGAGCAGGTGGAAGCCTTCTGCCGGCAGATCGTGCAGCGGCCGGTGCTGCTGGTGGGCAATTCCATCGGCGGTGTGGTGGTGCTTCGCGCAGCCCAGCGACTGAGGTCACATTGCAAAGGCGTGGTGCTGATCGACTGCGCCCAGCGGCTGATGGATGACAAGCAGCTGGCAAGCCAACCCGCCTGGATGGCCTGGATCCGGCCGATGCTGAAAACGTTGGTGAGCCAACGCTGGCTGAGCACGGCACTGTTCCGTAATGCGGCAAGGCCCCGGGTGATCCGCAGTGTGCTCGGCCAGGCTTACCCGAGTGGGGCCAATGTCGACGACCAGCTGGTTGACCTGCTGTACCAGCCAACGCAGCGACCTGGGGCCGCCGAAGCGTTCCGCGGCTTCATCAACCTCTTTGATGATCATCTGGCTCCAGACCTGCTCGAAGCCCTGGAGCAGCCAGCGCATCTGATCTGGGGGGAGCAGGATCCCTGGGAACCAGTGGCTGAAGCCCGTGATTGGGCTAAGCGCTTCCCCTGCATCCAATCGCTCACGGTGCTGCCCTCGGTTGGACACTGTCCCCACGACGAAGCACCAGAGGCGGTGAACGCCCGCTTGCTGGAGATTCTCAAGTCGCATGGAGCATGACGGACAACACCACTGAAGCCCGGCTGGATCAGCTGGCCACCCATTGGAACGAAGCGGAGATCCCCCGACCCTCCCTCGACCGTTGGCTCAGCCAGTTTGATGTGGAGGACCACGGCATCGCCCTGCGTCTGCTGGAGTGCATCGAGATGCACAGCTGG
>WTFZ01000116.1 GCA_011523835.1 Synechococcus sp. CO36386bin_29
TCGCCACCCAGCTGCTGCTGGCCCGGCAATGGCTCCCGGATGTGCAGATCAGCCGCGAGCAGATCGAATACCTGGTCACCGAAGCGATCCGTGGCGGCGTGGAAGGCCATCGCTCCGAGTTGTACGCCGTGCGCGTCGCCAAGGCCCATGCCGCCCTCAGCGGCCGCGATCAGGTGGAGGCCGACGACCTGCAGGTCGCGGTGGCCCTGGTGATTGCGCCCCGAGCCTCCCAGATGCCGCCACCGGATCAACAGATGGAGCCGCCACCGCCACCGGAACAACCGGACGATCAAAACCCGCCGCCACCGCCGGACTCCGGAGAGCAGAACAGCGACGACACGCCGCCTCCACCCGAGGGATCCGGTGACGACGAGAACGATCCACCGGAGGACAGCAGCGAGGACAACGAAGACGACGACAGCAACGACGACGAGGACTCGGAGCAGGACGAGGCACCTCCTTCGGTGCCGGAGGAATTCATGCTGGATCCCGAGGCGGTGGCCATCGATCCCGACCTACTGCTGTTCAACGCCGCCAAGAGCAAGAGCGGCAACAGCGGCAGCCGTTCTGTGGTGCTCAGTGACAGCCGCGGCCGTTACGTGAAACCGATGTTGCCCCGCGGGCCGGTGAGGCGCATCGCTGTTGATGCCACGCTGCGCGCCGCAGCCCCCTACCAGAAAGCCCGTCGAGCGCGCCAACCGGAGCGCACGGTGATCGTGGAGGAATCAGACCTGCGCGCCAAGCTGCTGCAACGCCAGGCCGGAGCCCTGGTGATTTTCCTGGTGGATGCCAGCGGCTCGATGGCCCTGAACCGGATGCAGAGCGCCAAAGGCGCCGTGATCCGGCTGCTCACAGAGGCTTATGAAAACCGCGATGAAGTGGCTCTGATTCCCTTCCGCGGTGATCAGGCCGACGTGCTGCTTCCTCCCACCCGCTCGATCACGGCCGCCCGCAGGCGGCTGGAATCGATGCCCTGCGGCGGCGGCTCACCGTTGGCCCATGGACTGACTCAGGCCGCTCGCGTTGGCGCCAATGCCCTGGCGACGGGAGATCTCGGGCAGGTGGTGGTGGTGGCCATCACCGACGGACGCGGCAATGTGCCCCTTAGCACCTCCCTTGGCCAGCCGGAGCTAGAGGGCGAGGACAAACCCGACCTGAAGCAGGAGGTGCTGGATGTGGCCAGCCGCTACCGGATGCTCGGTCTCAAACTGCTGGTGATCGACACCGAGCGCAAATTCATCGGCAGCGGCATGGGCAAAGACCTCGCAGAAGCCGCAGGCGGTAAATACGTGCAGCTACCCAAGGCCAGTGATCAGGCAATCGCAGCGGTGGCTATGGAAGCCATTAAATCCGTGACCTGAAGCGATCTCTCAGTTCGACGTTCCGGTCCTGGCGGGATACACCTCATCAAAAAAAGCGCCGAGACCGATCATCACGCTGCGGAGGCCTTGCATGAACTGACGGTCCTCCGTGAGCTGTTCGATGTCTCCGCCCACAGCATCAATGCGGGCTGTGAGATCCCGGGCGTTGGTCACGGTTTGCTTGAGATCACTCACCGTTTCAGGGTTGTCAAACGCTTTGGCGAGATTGTTGATGCTGGCCGCCGCGGAGGCGGCTTCGGCTGTGGCCCTGTTGAGATTGTCGATCGTGGGCTGAGCACGGGCCACTTCATCACGCAGCTGCTGCACCAGGGCGTCGACATTCTGAGCAGCAACGTCAGCGGTATCAAGGAACCGGGAGGCGTCCTGGCTCGTCGTTCCAAACTGCTTGGTGGATTTCACCAGTTCAGGGATCAGATCAGCTTTCTGCGCCTGATCGAGCAACTGCTCCAGGCTGGTGGTCACAGAGGTGAGACTGGCACCTAGCTTTCCGGGGAGAGAGTCGCCATCACAGAGGACCCCACTGTTTCTACAGTTACCGGCTTTGGGACCCGGTGCGTTGTCCGGGACTGGAGCACCTGTGGTGACCAGCGCCACTTGGGAATCCCCCCCAAGAAGAGAGGCTTCAGACACGGTGGCTGTCACGGGAAGGGGAAGCTTGAGATCGTCCTGGTTGATCTCGAGAGTGGCCCTGACAGCCAATGGTGTGACTTTGATGCTTCGCACCGTCCCGACGGTGATTCCCCTGAAGGTCACAGGCGATCGAGCCGCGAGACCACCAGCATTCTGGAAGTCCGCTTGAACAGTCCAGGTTTCTGAACCCAGTCGCACCCCCCTCAACCAGAGCATGGTGCCTGCAAATCCGGCGATCGCTCCAACGAGCGAAAAACCGACAATGGCTTCGCGGACACTACGGCGCATGAATTCAGTGGTCGGAGGGTTGCATCGGTCCGCGCAGGTTACCCGTCCTGAACTGAACCACGTAAGGATTGTCCGTATTGCGGTAGTCCTCCACGGTTCCATCCCACTGGAAGCGCCCGCCGTACAACATCACAATCCGTTCAGCGGAGCGCTCGATCGTGCTGTGCACATGACTCACCACGACGGAACAGCCACGCGCCACCGTGGTGGTTTTCACGATTAAATCTTCAATCCGTGTGGAGGCCACAGGATCCAGACCTGCGGTGGGTTCGTCGTACAGAAGCAGGGGCATGGCTCCTTCCTCCCGGTCGGGATCATCAATCAAAGCCCGGGCAAAGCTCACCCGCTTCTGCATACCACCACTCAACTGCCCGGGATATTGATCGGCAACTTCATGAAGCCCGACGGCCTCAAGGCACTGCTGCACCCGTTCACGAATCTGAGCCGGCTTCAGGCGTCCAAGGCGTGTCAGCAGAAAACCGACGTTCTCCTCCACCGTGAGTGAGGCCAACAGGGCAGGGTTCTGAAACACCAGTCGCACATCCGGAGGCCGGCGCTGGTCCAGGCGCAGGTAGGTCTGGGGTTCACCAAAAAGGCGCAGCTCACCATCCGTCGGCAGCTGAAGACCAGCAAGCAGTCGCAACACCGTGGATTTCCCGGCGCCTGAGGGACCGACAACAGCGATCCGCTCTCCTGGCTGCATCGTGAGCGACACACGGTCGAGAACGGGCCTTGGCCCCCATCGCATGGTGAGGTCGCGCAACTCCACCACGGGCGTCTGGGTTGGTGCTGGTGTGGAGCTCAGTCGGCTCATAACGGGGCCGCTAGGCATTTGATGCCATCCTGCCGCGTCTGACAGGGGGGGATGGCCAGCAGGGCCAGCTTCCGTACAGTTCGGTGATCGCAAGGAATGCGAACCCCTTGCTCCGGATCGAACTTGAGCAGCCCTCCACACCGCGGAAACCGTCAGCGCATCCGAGCGATGCAGGCGGAGCGGCAGCGCGATCTGATGCTCCGTTCACGCCGTGCCATGCGTTGGCTGCAGCCCGGACTGGTGGTGAAGCGTTGGCTGCTCACCTCGGGCATCGGGCTGGTGCTGGCCCTTCTCGGCGCAGCCGTTTGGGCCGACCTTCAACCGATCTACTGGACCCTCTGGGCCATCCAGGAATCCCTGGGATGGATCACACGGGTGATGCCAAGGGGCATCACAGGTCCTCTCGTACTGCTCGTAGGGATCGGTCTGCTTCTCTGGGGCCAGAGCCGCAGCTTCGGGTCGATCCAACAGGCTCTCGCCCCGGAAAAAGACACCGTTCTGGTTGATGCTCTGCGTGCCAAGAGCCGGTTGAACCGGGGTCCGAACATTGTGGCCATCGGTGGTGGCACCGGTCTGTCCACCCTTCTGAGTGGCTTGAAGCGTTACAGCAGCCACATCACGGCCATCGTCACAGTGGCCGATGACGGAGGCAGCAGCGGAGTTCTGCGCCGCGAACTCGGGGTGCAACCACCTGGCGACATCCGCAATTGTCTTGCCGCCCTCTCCACCGAGGAGCCACTGCTGACGCGGTTGTTTCAATACCGCTTTTCCTCGGGTACCGGCCTGGAGGGTCACAGCTTCGGCAATCTGTTTCTTTCAGCCCTCACGGCCATCACCGGCAGCCTGGAAACAGCGATCACCGCCTCGAGCCGCGTGCTTGCCGTGCAGGGTCAGGTGGTGCCAGCCACCAACGCCGATGTACGGCTGTGGGCGGAATTGGAGGATGGGAGCCGCATCGAAGGGGAATCCGCCATCGGCAAAGCCCCGAACCCGATCGTGCGTCTGGGCTGCTTACCGGAGCGACCGCCAGCTCTTCCGAGAGCTCTGGAAGCCATTGCCCAGGCGGATTTGATTCTTCTGGGGCCAGGAAGCCTTTACACCTCACTGCTGCCCAATCTGCTGGTACCCGAGCTGGTGACAGCGATTCAACGCAGCCGCGCCCCAAGGCTCTACATCTGCAATCTGATGACGCAGCCCGGTGAAACCGATGGGCTCGATGTCAGCGGTCACTTGCGCGCGATTGAAGCGCAACTGGCCTCCCTGGGAATCGAACAGCGATTGTTTGACGCGGTTCTGGCCCAGGAAACAATCGCAGATTCCCCCTTGATCGCCCATTACCGATCCCGAGGTGCTGAACCTGTTATCTGCAACAGGCGGCAGTTGATCTCCGAGGGTTACGACGTGATGGAAGCTCCCCTCCAAGGGAGCAGACCAACAGCAACCCTTCGTCACGATCCACGGTCACTCGCCCTAGCCGTGATGCGTTTTTATCGCAGACACAAGAAGGACGTTCAAGCTTCAGCTGCTCATTCAGTGAGCGATTAGTAAGCGTCCTGCATTTCGTAGAAATCAGGTTGCACGTAGTCCTTGCGCAGAGGCCAGCCCGTCCAGTCCTCGGGCATCAGCAGGCGTTTGGGATGGGGATGCCCCTCGAACTGAATCCCGAACATGTCAAAAGTCTCACGCTCCTGCCAGTCAGCACCTCGAAACAAGCCGTACAAGCTTGGGACACTGGGCTGCCCTTCACGGGAGAGAAACACTTTTAAGCGCACCTCGCGCACCTGATCAGCGCCACCTTCGGTGACCTCAGCCATCGCTAGCAGGTGGTAGAAGCACACCAGTCGCTCTCCGGGGCCTTCGTCGTAGCCGCCCTGGCACTGCAGGTAGTCGAAGCCGTGGCTTTTGAGTGCGGCGGCAATTACGGGCAAGAACAACGCTTCCACAGCGATCTGCTCGACACCCACGTGATCGGGCTCGAGCAGCTCATGCTCGAAACCCTGCTTGCTGAGCCATTGGCTCACGGGGCCGGGCGCAGGGGCCACAGCCACTGGAGCATCAGTGTTCACTTGCTTGTCAGGAGTGGGGCTCATGAGGGCTCAGAAGGTTGAACAGCATCCGCGGTTTCCAGGGCGGGCATTGGCAAGCCGGCTCCGGGCTGGAGCGCAGCCACCTGGGTCTCAGCACGAAGGTAGGCCCCGGTCACGATGGGCTCAACTGCGGTCATCGCATGCGCAACGGTGCAATAGCGATGAGTCTGCTGAAGCTGACGACGATCAGCGACGGATTCATTGGCAACTTTCTTTCTGAGCTTGATCACCGCATCGAAGATCGCCTCAGGCCTGGGAGGACAACCCGGCATGTAGAGATCCACGGGGATGAGCTTGTCGACGCCGCGGACAGCCGTTGTGGAATCAGCACTGAACATCCCACCGGTGATGGTGCAGGCCCCCATAGCAATCACGTATTTAGGCTCGGGCATCTGTTCGTAAAGCCGCACCAGAGCAGGTGCCATCTTCATCGTCACCGTGCCGGCCACAATGAGCAGATCGGCTTGACGGGGTGAGCTGCGGGGCACAAGACCGAAACGGTCAAAATCGAAACGCGACCCAAGCAGAGCTGCGAATTCAATGAAGCAGCAAGCTGTGCCGTAGAGCAGTGGCCAGAGGCTGCTGAGGCGAGCCCAGTTGTGGAGATCGTCAAGACTGGTGAGAATCACGTTCTCACTGAGGTCCTGGGTCACCGTGGGTGCGCCATCAGCTGCACCTGCAACGGGACCACAGCTGGCTTCGCGCAGATCGCGAAGAGCCTGCATAGAAGGAGCATCTCCGGCCATGGCAGAAGGATCAGTGGATGAGGTCATGAGGTCAGCTCCACTCCAGGGCGCCCTTGCGCCAGGCATAAGCGAGGGCCACCACGAGAATGGCAATGAAAATCAGCGCTTCAATGAACGCCAGTAGCCCAAGCCGGTGGAAAGCCACAGCCCAGGGATAGAGAAACACGGTCTCCACGTCGAAAATGACGAAGACCAGAGCGAACATGTAATAGCGAATGTTGAACTGAATCCAGGCCCCACCAATCGGCTCCATGCCGGATTCGTAGGTGAGCTGTCGTTCTCCGACCTGGCTTCGTGGAGCCAGCAGTTTGTTGGTGACCAACGCCAGCACTGGCACTGCTGCTGCAATGAGCAGAAAGCCAAGGAAAGCGTCGTATCCCGGAAGGACAAACATCCGAGGGGGCTCCGATCTGCCAAGCAGTCTGGCATTTGCAGCCACCATCTGACGTTTGCCGTGATCGCGCCGATAGAGTGACTCAGCCCGGATGAGCGACGGTGAGCAACGAATCACAGGTCCCAGACAACGTTGCAGCTGCCGACGCTGAAGCAGAGACGCAATCCGAAGCCGCGCAGGAGACTTCCGAGCAGACTCTCGCCGAAGCAAGCGATCCGCGGACGCACCGCTTCGAATGCCGCAGCTGTGGTTATGTGTACGACCCCGACGAAGGGGTGAAGAAACTTGCAATCCCTAGTGGCACCGCCTTTGAAGATCTCGATGCGGTGAGTTTCCGCTGCCCTGTTTGCCGTAGCAGGGTTGGCGCATTCCGGGACATCGGCCCCCGCTCCAAGGCCAGTGGCTTCGAGGAGAACCTCGACTTCGGCCTGGGCGTCAATCGCCTCACCCCCGGGCAGAAGAATGTTCTCATCTTCGGCGGCCTGCTCCTCGGCTTCGCCTTTTTCCTCTCGCTGTATTCCCTGCGCTGATCGCGGCGCCCCGTTGTTCACTGTGTTCGGCATGTCTTCTCTACTCAAGTCCATCGTCCAGCTCGTCCTGGTGGCCTGCATCGGCTTCGGCCTTGGGGGTTGCGTGACGACGCGCGTCCCCGTGGCGACCAGCAGTCCATGGCAGGTCGTCGATCTCAATACACAAGCCAATCCTCTCGACGTTGCGTTTACCAACGCCAATCACGGTTTTCTGGTGGGCAGCAATCGTCTGATCCTGGAAACCAATGACGGTGGCTCCAGCTGGAACGAGCGAAGCCTTGACTTACCGGATGAAGAAAATTTCCGTTTGATCAGCATTGCTTTTGATGGCGACGATGGCTGGATCGCAGGTCAACCCGGACTTCTAATGCACACCACCGATGGCGGTCAGAACTGGACGCGATTGTTTCTCGACACCAAGCTCCCCGGAGAGCCGTATTTGATCACCGCTCTCGGGCCGAACAGCGCTGAGCTGGCGACCAATGTGGGTGCCGTTTACCGCACACGTGATGGTGGCGGCAGCTGGGATGCAGAAGTGACCGACGCGGCCGGAGCCGTCCGTGATCTTCGCCGAAGTGCCAATGGGTCTTACGTCAGCGTGAGCAGCCTCGGAAATTTCTACGCCACCTGGGATCCAGGTCAAGACGTCTGGCAGGTTCATCAGCGCGTCAGCAGCCAACGTCTGCAAAGCATTGGTTATCAACCCGATGGCACGCTCTGGATGGTGGCCCGAGGAGCTCAGATTCGTTTAAACAACGATTCTTCTGACACCGAGAGCTGGAGCAAGCCGATTATCCCGATCACCAACGGTTACGGCTACATGGATATGGCCTGGTCTGAAGACGGCGCCATCTGGGCCGGTGGTGGCAACGGAACACTGCTCGTCAGTCGCGATGGAGGAGACAGCTGGGAAAGGGATCCTGAAAGTGTGTCGGCACCGACCAATTTCAATCGTTTTGTCTTTGATGACAGCCAGGGCAAGAACCACGCCTTCCTCCTCGGAGAACGCGGTCTGATGCTCCACTGGACCGCAGCCAGCTGAATCTCGGCGCGAAACCGTTCACGAGCAACGCTCTGTAACCAAGCCTGGGGTCGGGGCACAGTCCTCGGACCCCTGCCACTAGGATCTCCAAGCTGATACACCCGAAGCCATGGCTGCCGGCTCAACCGGGGAACGCCCGTTTTTCGAGATCATCACCAGCATTCGCTACTGGGTGATCCACGCCATCACACTGCCTTCCATTTTCCTGGCAGGGTTCCTGTTCGTGTCCACCGGCTTGGCCTACGACGCCTTCGGCACACCACGACCCGACGCCTACTTCCAGGCCAGTGAAAGCAAGGCTCCAGTGGTGAGCCAGCGCTATGAAGGCAAATCTGACCTTGACCAGCGCCTGAAATAAACCCGAACCATGACGCAATCCCCTGCCACTTCAACGCCACGCAACTACCCGATCTTCACGGTGCGTTGGCTCGCTGTTCACACCCTGGGAGTCCCCACGGTGTTCTTTCTCGGCGCTCTGGCCGCCATGCAATTCATTCGCCGCTGATCACCGAATTTTCTGAACCATGGAGCGCAACCCCAATCCCAACAATCTTCCGGTTGAGTTGAACCGCACGAGTCTTTATCTGGGCTTGCTGCTTGTGTTCACCACAGGAATCCTCTTTTCCAGCTACTTCTTCAACTGAGGACTTGAAA
>WTFZ01000159.1 GCA_011523835.1 Synechococcus sp. CO36386bin_29
GCGATGCAGGCTGTCTGACGGATGGAATCGTGCCGGACCCTTCCCAGAGTGTGAAGGTGGGCGTGCTCAGCGGCGGCACAAGTGATCGAGGTGTTGCGGCCGAGGTGGAGCTCTCTCTGCGGGTTCATGGTGTGGCCACGGAGATGCTCCTCGATGTGGGGGTGGCAGGTTTGCATCGTCTGTTGGCGATCCTGCCCTCTCTTCAACATCTCGATGTACTAATTGCCTGCGCCGGGATGGAAGGAGCTTTGCCCACGGTCCTGACTGGACTCGTGCCTCAGCCTGTGATCGGTGTGCCTGTATCCGTGGGGTATGGCGTCAGTTCCGGTGGACGTGCCGCTCTCGATGGCATGCTCGCGAGCTGCGCACCTGGTCTCACTGTGGTGAATATCGACAACGGCTATGGAGCCGCGATGGCTGCCCTGCGCATTCTCCAGGGACGAAGGATTCAGTCCTGAGGCTTCACATGAGGCAGGAGTTTGGCTGGGGGAGTCTCTGGATCCAGCTCAAGCGTGGCTTCTACCCAGAGACGCAGGGGCCGGGACAGACGCTTTTCCTCATAGCGATGAAGGGCTTCCATCAGAACAGATGAATTCACCCATGAAGGGGTTCGAGCCGACATTCACCATTTGCATCACCCAAACGGTGCGGTGCAGTATTCAAAGGGGCAAGAGGGACGGTTGGAGATCCGGAATCGTTTCAGGAGATGTCGTCGTATTTGGTCCCTAGTCGCCAAAGTTCGTTGCTGTGATGGGGTGATTCAACGTCGCGGAGTGTCCGAACCAGTTCGAACAAGTCGTTGCGAGCGAGCTCTCCGTTGTTCTGCCACTGCATTGAACGTGGGTCTGGGCGGGATGCAGCGGCCAATGAACTGAAGCGTAAATAGTGATTTCAACCTATCGACCTCATCACCTTTTTTCGCGAATGATGACGTTCATTCTGCGGAAGATTTCCTTAAACCTTTTCAGAGGTGTTGGAGGTTGGGGTAGGCCGTCACCAGCTCTTCAGCGCTAAGTACATCACCAGCTCCGTCGGGCTGCCAAATCACCTCAAGAGCGATGAGATCGCTCGACGCTGTTGAACCCAGGATGCGCAGGGATTCACGGAGATCTTCGCCGTTATCGGCTTTTTTGAGAGTGACAGCTCGCCGGCTGGCGACCAGAAGCGTCACCACGATGAATTCGTTGGTGGCATCCGCATCACCGCGATTGGCCGTGGTCTCACCGCTGGAACGAACACCGCCCACGTTGGTAGTGAGCTCCTCACGCAGCTTGCTGCGCTCGGTCATTGAGAGGCGATTGAATGTGGATTCAGCCGCGTTGAAAGGGACGCTGCCCGATTCGGCATTGGCATAAACCCAGAGATCGGGCTGGCGCAGGAGGGCCAGAGTTGTGTCCTGCAGAACCCGTTGCAGACCACTGGACGTGCTGGTGTCAGCGGATGAGGCGAGAGAACGCAGATCTGACTGGAGATCTTTAGCGCTGGCCAGAAGTCCGATCTGCAGCTGAAGCAGCGACACCGGACCCATCGGCATGTCCCGTGGACTGTCGTAACCACCCGCGCCACCACCGATGACGGGGCGTCCGCCACCTCCCCGAAACGCGTTCACCAAGACTCCGACAATGGCCATCAAGACGAGGAATCCCAGCAGTCCGCCGCCGCCGAAGCCGAAAATCGGGATGATGAAGGGGAACCCGAAACCACCGCCGAAGCCCCTGTTGTAGCCGCCGTTGTATCCACCTCTGACACCACCGCCGTAGCCACCGCTTCTGGGTACTGACGGTGCCCTGAAACTTCCACCTCCAATTCGACCACCGCGGGCCGCGTCACTCGGGAGCGGATGAACCAGTAACAAGCCCATCAGGAGCACCGGAACCATGAGGCCTGAGAGCCAGCGGAGGATTGCCCGATTGGAAAGGCGATTCGGCGAATGGGCCAAAACGACGTTGTAACTCGATTAATCCTAGGAACCACCACCAACAATGGTGACGATCTCCAGGCTGTCACCGTCCTGAACCAGTTGGGATCTCCAGCGTTCAGGGGTGAGGATCAAGCCGTTGAATTCCACCACGACCAACCGAGGGTGATGGCCGAGGGCGTCGATGACCTGATCGAGATTGGTGAGGGCGTCGTCAAGCTGACGTGCTTCTCCATTCACGGTGAGCTTCATGGCGGATCGACGATTCAGATGAGCAGATCCAGCAGCTGCCGGCTGGCCAATGCCGGATCCTCTGACGCCATGATCGCGCCCACAACAGCCACACGGCTGGCGCCCGCTTCACGCACCTGAGGCAGGGTTTTGGGTGTAATGCCGCCGATGGCAAACCAGGGAATGTGGGCTGTTGCGCAGGCTTCCTTCACCCAGTTCAGTCCAGCGGGTTGTCGATCGGCTTTGGTGGCTGTGGCGAACACCGGCCCCACGCCCACATAATCCGCCCCTTGCTCTTGCGCCTCGTGAAGTTGTGCCAGCCGGTGGGTGCTGCGTCCGATCAACTTCGCGCTGCCGAGCAGGCGTCGGGCCTCGTGCTGAGGCAGATCCTCCTGGCCGAGATGCACACCGTCGGCATTCACGAGCAGAGCGAGGTCGATGCGGTCATTCACGATGAACAGGGCCTTGTGCTCCTGGCAGAGCTGCGCCAGCTGCTGCGCTTCCTGAAGCCGCAGGCCATCGGATCCGTGTTTGCGTCGGTACTGCACCAGGCTGACCCCTGACTGCAGGGCCGCCTTGACGTGGTGCACCAGCCGATCACCGTCGTTATTAGTGCCGGGATCCGTGATCAAGCAGAGCCTGGCGTCCTCCAGCTGTTGCCTGCGGCGATTGTGCCCGCAGGCTTCGAGAATGCAGATCTCATGGTCATAGAGGGCGTAGCGCACAGCGGCTGCTGTGCGGGCAAGAGCAGCGTCACCGGCGCGAGCGAATTCCTCAATCACCCGAAGGGCTTCCTGCACACGGCTGGCATTGGCCTTCACGATGGCGATGCTGTCGGTGCGGGTCTCCTGGGCCGGATGGCTCAACCCGGCCGCAGTGTCAGTGGCAGTGGAGCGTGCCTCTCGGTAACAGTCGTCATGCAGCTGGCCGAGCTGTTGTCGCCAGTCCTTGAGAGGCACCACAAGGTCCTGACGATCAAGGCCGAACCGACACCAGTCTTCGATCACGCGCAGCCCTTCCCGCGCCCGATCGAGGTTGGCATCGATCAGCCTTGCCACACGCGGATCAGTGCTTTGGGCGACAGGCATCGATTCCATGGCACTCTGGGCAGGATCTCATGGCTGAAGCGGCGATGGAGAACGGAGGATCGGACAGCACCATGGGCGTGCTGGTGTGGGGCATCATTTTGCTCGGAGGTATCGGTGTGTTCATCGTCTGGGGCTTGGCCAATGCCTACCCAGCCTGATCTCGCAGGGTTGCCCTTGCTTCATCAGCATCTCGACTGATCTGGGCGCTGAGTTCCTCCAGGCCTGAGAAGCGCTGCTGGCCGCGGAGACGCCGCACCGGTTCCACCTTGATCGATCGGCCCACAAGCTCCCTCTCCACATCGAGGAGATGCACCTCCACAGCGGAGGGGGATCCGGGATCAACAGTGGGTTGGGGACCGAGATTCATCACCGCCGGCAGCCGCGTGCCATGGCCATCCACCCAGGCCCAGGCCGCATAGACCCCGAGACCAGGAAGGAATTTGCGGCCATCCACCTGCAGATTGGCCGTGGGCCATCCCAGGCCCCGACCCAATCCCCGCCCGCGTACCACCTCGCCCTGGAAGCGATAAGCGCGGTTCAGCAGGGTTGCAGCCCTTCGCAGCTCTCCAGCGCTCAGCGCCGCGCGGATTCGGCTGCTGCTCATCCGCCCTTCTCCATCCTCCAGGATCGGGACGACGCTCACCTTCACGCCTGCCGCTTTGGCCAGGCGCGTCAACGTTTTGGTGTCCCCCTCGCGGCCACGACCGAATCGAAAGTTGGCCCCAACGGCGATGTGACGTGCCTGCAGGGTGGCCAGCAGCACCTGATCCACGAAGTCGGCGGCGCTCAGTTGCGCCAACTGCCTGGTGAAGGGAACCAAGACCAGCTGCTCGATCCCAAGGGGCTCGAGCAGATGCAGCTTTTCATCCGGGAGATCGAGGCGCAGTCGCGGCTCTCCGTGCAGAACCTCCCGGGGGTGGGGCCAGAAACTCACCACGGTGGGATGGCCACCTGCAGGGTCCGAGGTGATCGCCTCGATCACACGCCGGTGTCCGGCATGGAGCCCATCGAAGCTGCCCAGGGCAAGCGCTGTGGGCGTGCGGGCCTGCTGAGGGGAGCAGAGGGGGATCAACGGGCCGTGCACAGTGCGGTGGTTGATGGCAAGTTTGGACGACAGACGATCAAGCCCGCATGGCCGACCGGCTCGATTTCCAGTTGCTAGCCCTTGGCCTGAAGCGAACGGCCTGGATTCGTTTCTGGATTCAGACCGTCCTCGGGGTGGTCGTCGTCGGGGTGTTGCTCTTCAACAACATCGGTGGCAGCCTCTCGCGCAATGCAGACCGGGCGGTGGGATTGAGTCCTGGCCTGTCTTTGACGACCCTGTCGTTTTTCGTGTTGCTGTTCAGCCTCTGGCAAGGGTGGCTGATCGTGCGCCTGGGGCGTGCACTCGATAGCGGTGTGCGCCCCAGTCGTGGAGAAGCCAGTCGTCTGATCAAGCGTGGAATCCTCGCGGATCTCCTCGGTCTGGTGCTGGCGGCGATCGGCTATCAGTCGCTCGCAGGTGCCTTGTTCGTGCAGGCCTCCCAGCAGACTCCAGGGATTGCGATCGGAGGCCAAGGCGTTGCTGAAAACCTGGCGATCACGTCGCTGGAAATGCTCTCGGTTCTGAGCAATACGCAGGTGTTGTTCGCTCACCTGATCGGATTGCTGTTTTCGCTCTGGTTGCTGCAGCGGATCTACCGAACCCGCTGACCGCCCAGGTCCAATCGGGGCAGCCCTCCGAGAGGTCCACGCCAGAACAGTTCCGGTTGGATCGGGGTGAGCGAGGGGCTATTGGCTTCAATCTGGGCCACATCCGTAGGCCAGTCCCGCGGACCATCCCCGCCCGACTCAAGGTCTTCCACCACTTCGCCCGCCAACCAGTAATAGGTGCGGCCGCGGGGATCCTTGCGCGGGCTGAATTGTTCGTCGTAGCGGCGGATGGAGAGGCGTGTCCAACGCAGAGGACCCATCACCTCAGGCCGGCAGGGAGGAACGTTCAGGTTGAGCAACAGGTTCTCCGGCCACTGGTCCTTGAGAGCAGCGGTGGCCACCTCAACTGCCAGCGCGGCAGCACCCTGGAAGTCGCGCCACTGAAAACAGGCACTGCTGATGGCCATGGATGGCAGACCTTCGAGGGTTCCTTCCATGGCAGCAGCAACGGTGCCTGAGCAGAACACATCCGTGCCGAGGTTCGGACCGTGATTGATGCCGCTGAGCACCAGATCAGGCTTCTCATCCATCAGCTCGAAGAGTGCCAGTTTCATGCAGTCGGCAGGTGTGCCGCTGCAGGCCCAGGCAGTGATTCCCGCATCGAACAGGCTGTCGGCTTTTTCTGCTCGGATCGGTGTTTGCAGAGTCAGCCCATGGCCGGTGGCCGACCGTTCGCGATCGGGGCAAACCACGGTCACCTGATGTCCTGCCGCGGCAGCGGCGCCAGCCAGAGCGCGGATGCCGTCGGCGAATACCCCGTCGTCGTTGCTGATCAGGATCCGCAGGGGGGCCATGGGGTTGAAAGCCGATGGGGCGAACCTAAACGTGTCCACTGCTTACAGTCAGCTGCCGTCTTGTCAAAGCTGTGAGCGCCACCGTCACCCTGCAGCAGCTCACCGATCAGCTGGAGGCCCTTGAGGCTGAAGCCGCTGAGGCCATCGCTGCCGCTGCCGATGCCGATGCCCTCGAGCAGTTGCGGGTGGGATTGCTCGGCAAGAAGGGCCGTCTCTCAGGCGTGCTCGGAGCCATGGGCAAGCTCCCAGGCAACGAACGACCGCTGGTGGGTCAGCGCGCCAATGTGTTGAAAACCCAGGTGCAGACGCTCATGGGAGAGCGTCTCAAGGCAGTGAAGCAGGCTGCGATGGAGGCTCGCATCGCAGCCGAAACTCTGGATGTCACCGCTCCTCCGCTGGGCGTTCCCATGGGGCATCGCCACCCTTTGATCAGCACCACCGAGGAGATCGTTGATCTGTTTTGTGGTCTTGGTTATCAGGTGGAGGAAGGGCCGGAGGTTGAGACCGACCATCACAATTTCACCGCCCTGAACATCCCTCCGGAGCACCCTGCCCGGGACATGCAGGACACCTTCTACCTCAGGGACAATCTGTTGCTGCGAACGCACACCTCTCCGGTGCAGATCCGGCATCTCGAAAGCAATCCACCGCCTGTGCGCATCGTGGCTCCTGGACGTGTGTACCGCCGGGATGCGGTGGATGCCACCCATTCCCCGGTGTTTCACCAGGTGGAGGTGCTGGCCATCGATGAAGGCTTGGATTTCAGCCATCTGCGCGGCACGGTGATGGCCTTCCTCAAGGCCTTTTTCGGAGACCTGCCGGTGCGGTTCCGTGCCAGTTATTTCCCGTTCACTGAGCCTTCTGCTGAGGTGGATGTGCAGTGGCGTGGTCGCTGGCTTGAGGTGATGGGCTGCGGCATGGTGGATCCCGCGGTGCTCGAAGGACTGGGGCTCGACCCAGAGCGCTGGAGTGGTTTTGCCGCCGGCCTCGGGGTGGAGCGCTTCTGCATGGTGCGCCATGGAATCGACGACATCCGTCGGCTTTACACCAGTGATCTGCGCTTCCTCGAGCAGTTCTGAAGGCAGGGCTGACCCTCGTAGGGCGAAGCTCAGCAAAAGGCGCTGCCTGAATCCCGCGCTCTCAGCATCATTCGGGGAGAGGTGATTGGGCTCAAGCGGTGTCGGTGCTTTCGGTGTTTGATGGCTCCGCCAGGGCCCTGGAGATTGTTCAGGTTCTCTCCAAGCACGAGTGGGCCTTCCTCACTCAGCTTCTCCGCCGTGGTGATGCAGCCGAAACACGGCTGCCGCTGCCCTCGGTTCTCTGCAACATCCTCACCGAGCTGGGGCCTGTGTACGTGAAGCTCGGTCAGCTGCTCAGCACGCGTCCTGACCTGCTCGGCGAGTCCTATATCGAGGCCCTCAGTGATCTCCAGGCCAACGTGCCGCCCGTGAGCTGGGATGTGGTGCGTCCGCAGCTGGAACAGCAGCTGAACAGTGAAGTCACTGAGGCCTTTCTGTCCTTCGACAATCAGCCGATTGCCGCCGGCAGTGTGGGCCAGGTGTACCGGGCGACTCTTCAGGATGGAGTGCCGGTGGCGGTGAAGGTGCTGCGGCCTGGCATCGAAGCTCAGGTGGCCGAGGACGGACGCCTGCTGCGCAAGATTGCAGCTCTGGCGTCCGCCACCTCCTTGGGCAGTCAGTACGACTTCGTCGGGCTGGCGGATCAAGTGCTCGATGCTTTGGGGCGCGAGCTGGATTTCCGTATCGAGGCCCAGAACACGCTTCGGCTGGAGCGTTGCCTGGAGGCATCGAGCTTCGTCCCCGAGGGACAGCTGCGGTTGCCTCAGGTGGTGCAGAACCTTTCCGGTCAACGGGTGTTGGTCCTGGAGTGGATCGACGGTGATGCGATCCTCACCGACAAAGCACGCCTCTCTCTTGAGAAGGGCCCAGGTCTCGCCCACACCACCACGGCCCTGCTCGGTGCCTTTGTCGAGCAATATTTCGTGGAGGGGTTTTTTCATGCGGACCCCCATCCAGGCAATCTGAAGGTGTTGAGCGACGGCAGCGTGGTGTTGCTCGATGCCGGCATGGTCGGTGTGTTCGACCCACGCACCCGAGGCAATCTTCTGGATCTGGTTCTGGCGCTGATCAATCAGGATGGGGCCAGGGCTACCGATCTTCTGGAACAGATCGCTCCAGCGTCTCGCGGGGTGAAGGTGGATCGGCAACAGCTTCAGCGCCAGCTGGATGCGCTCATCGCCAGCAGTTTCTCCAAACCACTGGAAGAGCTGAACTTTGCCCTGTTCCTCGCCGATCTGTTGCAGTTGGCCAATCGCACCGGTTTGCGCGTGCCGGGAACGCTTGGTCTGTTTGTGAAGTCGGTGACCAACCTCGAGGGTGTCGGCTGCTCGCTCAACCCGGCCTTCAGTTTCACCGGGGAAATGCAGCCTCTGGTGGCTCAGTTGCTGGCTCGCTCGGTGATGTTGCCCCAGGAACGGTTGATGCAGTTCGGACTGGATCTGCGCAACGTCACACTTGAGGCACCGCGTCAACTCAGCCAGCTGCTGCGCCGGTTCAGCAGTGACGAGCTTGTGTTCGCCTTGCAGCTGGAAGGGCTGGAGTCATTGCGCGCCACGTTGGAGCGCCTGTCGCAGAGGGTGGCGCTGGCGATCCTTGTGGCGGCTCTGTTGCTCAGCGCAACTCTGATGGCTTCTCTGGCGCAACAGGAATTGCTGCGCAATGTGAGTGAGGGATTGTTCATCGGGGCCAATCTGTTTGGCCTCTGGCTGTTGGTGTCGCTGCTGCGTTCCAGCCGGCGCTGATCAACAGCTCATCAACA
>WTFZ01000006.1 GCA_011523835.1 Synechococcus sp. CO36386bin_29
TTTTAAATGACGTCTTCTCTCGCCGTCCGTGTTCTCTCGTTTCGCTGCTGGCGCTCTCGCCGCTGCCTCTCTTTCCACCCTGGCTGTTGCCGCTGAAGCTGGCACCAAGCACCCTGTGCGTTGGGTGTCCGGTGGTGCTGTCTGGACCACCAAGTCCAAGGCTTTCAAAAAGTTCTTCATGAACGGTGAAATCACCGATCGCGCTCTTGAAGCCGGTATCAACAATTCCGGTTGGGATGCTGATGAAATTCAAGAAGGCATGACCAAGACCTATGAAGTGGATCTGGTGGGCGTGTCCCGCTTCCTCTACTCCAAGGATGGCGTTGCTTTCCTGAAGGATCAGACCCGTTCCTACTTCCCCTACTGGCAGAAGAAGAAGACCGCTGTTGTGGCTCTTCGTTCCGCCATCATCCTCGACGCTGCTGACGGCAAGATCTCTTCTGCCGGCATCATGAAGCAGCTGCCTGTTGCTTTCCGTCTGAACGACAACGGCTCCTCCGACGGTTCTCAGAACGTCTGCAAGGACGGTCTCGACGGTGCTCAGGCCACTTCACTGCTTTCCTGGTACGTGTTCCTGCCCGCTTGCGTGCAGGCCAACCAGATCCTCCCCGCAGCTCCCGCTCCCCGCACCGCCCCCGTTCGCGGCCTCTGGTGATTCTTTGAAATCTTCGGATTTCATTGCATCGTTCAAGCCCCGGCATTGCCGGGGCTTTTTTATGTCTCTCAGTGGCGGCGTCCATCAATCCGCCAGTGCTGCAGTCGCATCGGCAGCTGCTGACCCAGGCGTTGCGTCAGTTCCTTCTTCAGGATGGCAAGAGCAGTGGGATTGCTACAGGTCTGGCGTTCAACAGCCACTCGGTAGGGCCGTTCTGAACCCAGCCAGCGGCTCATCAAGGTCTGATCAAGGCGCAGGCTGGAGGATTCCTGCCAGTTGGTGCTTTCGATGGCCCAGCCGCTGGCTTCAAGTTGTTGCACGAGGGCCTCACGCTCCGATCTCTGGCTGAGCCATTGGGCTTCCAGTTGTTGCAAGCCTTGCAAAGCCTCAGCGGTTTCCGGGGGAAGAGCACCTTGGCTGTGTTCGAGGAGAGCCGAGGCAGGGCCGAGTTCGGATTCACTCAGCAGGAGACGTAGCCTGGCACCAGTGCAGGTTCGATCGGCGATGGTCGGCCAGAGATCCAGCAGCGTTGACGACTGGAGATCGTTCTGGTTGAGGCGTCCGCCGACGACTTCAAACTTGTGGTCCTCCTTGAGAGCATCAAGATCGTTCAGAGCGTCGAGTAACGAAGGACGGTGCAATGGATCCAGTAGTTCCAGTTGCGCGGCGAGACGTCGCTGATCCGACGCTGAAGCACATAAAACCATGACGCCTCCTTCCGAAGCTGCCGCCAAGGGGTCCAGGCTCCAGAGCAGTGATCGCCCGTTCAGCATCAAGACTCGGTCGGTCCGGTTCCATTGGAGATCCGACCAGAGGTGCTTGCGGAGGGTTTGAAGCCTCTCCCCGTCGACTGCGAGCTGGCGCTGAAGCCAGCGTTCGAGATTGGGCTGATCGGGCCCACTGCTCAGTAGAAGTGGATGGGCCTCCTCGGCTTCTGCGGCAGCGGCAAGCTGCGCTGCTCTGCGTTCCAGGATCAGCTCGCGCCGCTGACCTTCCCATCCCTGGCGACTCGGGGCCCAGAACGCTTCTCCCTGCAGTGCCTCCGGCAGGTACTGCTGAGCCACCCAATGCTCCCGGAACGCATGGGGGTAGCGATATCCCTGCCCATCGCCGAACGCGTCCCCATCGCGGTTGGCATCCCTGAGGTGAGTGGGGACGTCCTGGCGCTGGGCGGTGCGAACAGTTCGAAGAGCCTCAAAGAAACCACTGGTGCTGTTGCTCTTGTCGGTGCAGGCCAGATAAAGGGCCGCCTGGGACAGGGGGTAAAGGCCTTCCGGCAGGCCAATGCGTTCAAAGGCCGCGGCACAGGCTTCCACCACAACGACGGCCTGAGGATCGGCCAGGCCGACATCCTCGCCAGCGGAAATCAGCATGCGCCTGAAGATGAACCGAGGGTTTTCCCCGGCCTCGATCATTCGAGCCAACCAGAACAGAGCCGCATCGGCATCGGAGCCCCGGATTGATTTGATGAATGCGCTGATCGTGTCGAAGTGCGCATCCCCCTGCTTGTCGTAGAGAACAGCCCTCTGCTGAATGGATTCCTCGGCAATCCCTAGATCAATTCGGATCATCCCGTTGTCATCTGCTGGGGTGCTGTCCACCGCCAGCTCAAGCGCATTGAGAAGACTGCGCGCATCCCCGGACGCCACATCCACGAGATGGGCTGCGGCCTCAGGTTCGAGTGTGATCTCGCGATTGCCGTAGCCGCGCTCGGGATCGTTTAAGGCGATCTCCAGCAGTTGTTTGAGGTCTTCCGGCGCAAGCGCCTGAAGCCGGAACAGCCGGGAGCGACTGACGAGCGCTTTGTTGACTTCGAAGTAGGGATTTTCAGTTGTCGCTCCGATCAGGGTGAGCGTGCCGTTTTCCACCCAGGGGAGCAGGGCGTCCTGTTGCGCACTGTTGAAGCGATGCACTTCATCGATGAACAAAATGGTGCGAAGTCCGTGGCGTTCCAGCCTCTGTCCCGCTTCGCTCACCTCGACGCGGAGCTCTTTCACGCCGGCAAGCACGGCATTGAGAGAACTGAAATGCGCCCTGGTGTGATTGGCAATGATCCGGGCCAGTGTCGTTTTGCCGACACCGGGTGGGCCGTGGAGGATCAGATTGCCAACGCGATCGGCTGCAATCGCTCGTCGCAGCAGACGACCCTCGGCCAGAATTGCCCCCTGGCCGACGAATTCGTCGAGATTTCGGGGACGTAGACGGTCGGCGAGGGGGGCTTGACGTCGCAGCAAGACCTCTCGTTGATGTTGAAAGAGATCGGATGACTGCGATCCACTCAAAACAATTTGATGTGCATCGGACAATTCTTGCCCGAAACGGATCAATCAGTTTGTCAATCGCGGTCATAATGCGGCCGAACGAAAATGATTCGTGCGAGCGCTTCCTTCTTGCCTGGCTTTGGCACTGACCACCGTTGCCCTCAGCGGTTGTGGCGGAAAGGGTGAGGCACAAAGGCCACTGCCCGAGGTGCAGCAGGCTGCAGTCACGGAAGCGTCCTTCACCGACAACATCGACACGGTCAGCACTCTGGAGGCGAACGACCTGGTCCAGCTCGCGGCTCAGGCCTCAGGACGTGTTCTTCAACTCAACATTGCTCAGGGTGATGAGGTGAAGCCCGGTCAGCTCCTGATCACCTTGGATCAGGCGCAGGAGCAGGCGCGCCTGGCTTCAGCAAGAGCTCAGGAGCAGAAGGATCTGCTGGAACTCAAGCGCTATGAGTTTCTCGTTCCTCTGGGTGCAGCAGAAGCCTCAGAGCGTGACCAGCGGCGAGCCATCTACATCGCATCCCGTGCGCAGGTGCGGGCGCAGGAGGCCACGCTTGCCTACAGCAACCTTCAATCACCCATCGGCGGCACAGTCGCTGACGTCACTGTGAAGGTCGGTGATGTGGTGCGTTCCGGCGATCCATTCACCAAATTGATCCGGAACAACACCTTGGAAGCGCGTGTGGAGATTCCCTCCACGTCGGCAACCCGCGTGAAAGTCGGTCTCCCTGTGTTTCTCAGTCTCCCAGGCAGTAACGAGGTGTTGGCAGAAAGCACGGTTCGTTCGGTGGATCCCAACATCGCGTCGGATACCCAGGCCCTGCTGGCTCTTGCTGTTTTCCCTAACCCTGATGGGAAATTACGGAACGGTCAGCGTCTACGAACGCGTTTGCAACTCGAGGAACGCAATGAACCTTCGGTGCCTTTTTCCGCGGTGACTCAAACATCCGGCCAGAGCTTCGTGTTTCGCCTCGGAACTTTTCAGGAACTGGAAGCTCAGCCAGGGAAAGCGGATCTGGCCCGCATCAAGAAGGGAATGAAGGCGGGCAAGATTCCGTCCACAACGCTGTTCGCTCTGCAGACTCCGGTCACCCTCGGATCTCTTCAGAACAACCGTTATCCCGTCACCAAAGGTCTCAAGCTCGGCCAGAAGGTGATCACCAGCAATCTGCTGAGCTTGCGTCACGGTGTTCCCGTCAAGGTGAAGGGCTGAGGATCTGAACTATGTCTGCATCCAATAACTTCATTACGCGACCAGTTCTCACGACGGTCTGCAGCATTCTCATTGTGATCGTTGGCTTGATTGCCATTCCGATCCTGCCGATTGAAAACCTTCCGGATATTGCTCCACCCACGGTGAAGGTGAGAGCCACCTACACAGGTGCTGATGCTGTCTCTGTTGAAGAAGGAGTCACCACCGTTCTGGAGCAGCAGATCAATGGTGTGGAGAACATGGATTTCATTAAATCCAACAGTTCTTCCGATGGTGTGAGTGCGATTGACGTTGCCTTTGCCAGTGGTACGGATGGCGATATCAATCAAGTGAATGTTCAGAACAGGGTGTCGCTGGCAGAGCCACAGCTTCCCGAGGAGGTGAGGAAAGCCGGAGTCACTGTTAATAAGGCATCCAACTCGATTCTTCTTGTTTACAACTTCGGCAGCGCTGACCCCGACCAGATTCTCTACAGCGCTGAAACCATCAGCGGTCTTCTTGATCTCAAGCTCACCGATGCGATCAAGCGGGTCAACGGCGTTGGAGATCTCACTTACTTCGGCAACCGAAAACTGGCCTTTCGTCTTTGGCTCGATCCAGACAAACTGTCCGCTTTCGGGCTCACGTCCACGGACGTGGTGAACCAGCTGAGCAGTCAGAACCGGCTCGTCCCTGCTGGCCAGGTGGGCGGTGAACCTTCACCAAAAGGTCAGGAATTCACGTTCACTGTTCAGCTTCAGGGGCGTCTGCGCAGCGTTGAAGAATTTGAGGACATGATTGTGCGCACGGCCGATGAAGGCGGAATCGTGCGTTTGCGCGACGTGGGTACGGTGCAGTTGGGAGGTGAGTCCTACGCGGTTAGTGCGACGGATCTCCAGGGTGTTCCGTCGGTTGGTCTCGCTGTTTATCAGCTCACAGGCAGTAATGCTCTGCAAGTGTCGGATGGGGTGAAGAAAGTTCTGGCTGAATTTGAGACAACCATGCCAGTCGGCATGAAGATGGAAAAGATCTATGACAATACGGATTTCATTACTGCATCCATCAAGGGCGTTGTGAATTCTCTTCGAGATGCCGTGATTCTGGTCGTTCTGATTCTGTTTCTGTTTCTTCAGAACTGGAAAGCCACCCTGGTTCCCGGGATTGCAATTCCTGTGGCATTGATCGGAACCTTTGGTTTGGTTCTTGCCTTCGGTTTTTCTCTGAATCAGCTCACTCTCTTCGGATTGGTTCTTGCCACAGGTCTGGTCGTTGATGATGCGATCACGGTGATTGAAGACACTTCCTCAAAAAAATCTGAGGGATTGAGCGCGATTGAGGCGGCTAAATCAACGATGGACGAGTTGTTCTCAGCCATCATCGCCACATCACTGGTGAAGTTCGCGGTGTTTCTTCCGGTGCTCTTTTTCCCCGGTGCAACAGGAACGATCTACAAGCAGTTTGCTGCCACGGTGATTTTCTCGATCGCCATTTCAACCTTCAATGCACTGACCTTCTCGCCGATGCTCTCGGCCCTCTTGCTGGCGCGTGAGTCGAAGGATCCCGGTCGCAAGGTGTACGCCATTGCAGGGGGTGTCATCGGTTTTGTGTATGGACTTCTGGTTGTTGGTGATGGTGCAGCGCTGGTGCTGGTGCCGTCGATCCTCGGTGCCCTGATTGGAGTGCTTCTCTCGCGCTTCATGAAGCGTCCGACAGTTCTCCCCTTCACCATCGGTGGTGCCATTGCCGGTTTGGTGCTCGTGGGGGTGAGCCGGATTCTTCCGGTGATTGTCTATCCCGCGCTCGGAATCACCCTCGGCTGGTTCACCCCGGTGATCTTCAGCAACTTCAACCGGTTTTATGCGGGGATGGAAACCCGTTATTCCTCTGCTCTGAGCTGGGCCCTGAACTCACGCCGACTTGTGATGGGCATCCTTGGTGTTGGCATTCTCCTGACCGCCGTTGCGTTTCGTGCGATCCCAGGGGGCTTTGTCCCTATCGAGGATCAGGGGTATGCCATTGGCGTTGTCCAGGCGCCTGAGGGTGTGTCCACGCAAGTGACTGAAGCCATCAATCAGAAGGTGGCCGCTGTGTTGAGAACGGAGAAAGACATCACAGCCGCTTCAGTGTTCAGCGGTGCAAGTCTTGATGGCAACAGCCCGAACAAAGGTCTGTTCTTCTTCGGCACAAAGAATTGGTCTGATCGCAAGGAGAGAGATCAGAACGTTGGCGCGATTGTGGAGCGACTCAACCAAAAACTCGCTGCATCCGTGGATGGCGCACGCGTCATCGTCGTAGAGCCTCCCGCCATTCCTGGTTACGGCACCGGAGGTGGCTTCGAATTCCAGTTACTGGATCAAAGCGGCGGTGCATACAACCTTGCGGATCTCTATGCCACTGCTGGACGGCTCGTCCAGGCGGGCAATGCCGATCCTGATCTCAACAGGGTTTACACCCTGTTTGCTCCTGAATCACCCCAGATCGAGGTCAAGGTGGATCGTGAGCGTATGGCGGCCGTTGATGTGGACTTCGGCTCAGCGATGAAGACTTTCAGTGTGAATTTCGGAGGTCTTTATGTGAATGACACCTTCCAGGAAGGAAAGGTACGTCGTGTTTATGTTCAAGCTGATGCGGAGAGCAGGGCGACACCAGAGAAACTCTCATCGATCTACGTGAAGGACCTGCGCGGTCAGCAGATTCCTCTGTCTGAGTTCTTCACAATTCGGGAGACCCTTGGTCCTACGGTTGTTCCACACTTCAATCTGTACCGTGCCATCAAGATTGAAGGCACACCATCCGCCGGCAAGAGCTCTGGTCAGGCGATCACGGCCATGAAAGGAACATTTGAAACCCTGAATCCTCAGGGGCTTGGTTTCGACTGGACTGGTATTTCCCGTGAAGAGGTGAAAGCCGGTGCCCTGGCGGTCGTGATCTTCGCCCTCGGTATTCTTGCTGTGTATCTGGTGCTCTCTGCTCAATACGAAAGTTATTCAGACCCGTTGATCATTCTGATGACGGTTCCAACGGCCATGTTGGGAGCCTTGGCCTTTCTGGCTTTGAGGGGTGAGGTGCTGAATGTTTATGCGCAGGTGGGTCTGGTGATGCTCATCGGTCTTGCTGCTGGTAACGGCATTCTGATTGTGGATATGGCGAACCAACGGATGCAGGCCGGTGCCAACGCCCTGGAAGCCGCTCGTTTTGCCGCTGGATCCAGGCTTCGGCCGATTCTGATGACAGCGATTTCGTCGCTATTCGGTTTCATTCCTCTGGTATTTGCCAGTGGTGCAGGTGCCCGCAGTCAGACATCCCTCGGTGCCGTGGTGTTTGGAGGCCTGCTCATCGCCACCGTGTTGTCTCTGTTTGTCGTTCCCGTCTTTTACGTGGTGATGAAGACTCTGCTGGGTGAGGCGGACGGGCAAGCTGAGGCAGGGGCCAGCTCATGACCCAGGCTCCTTCTGGTCAGAACTCAGGGAAACCGCCTGCATTCAACGGGTTCAAGGTTCTCTGGGCAGCGTTCATCGGTGCCGGAATCGGCCTTGTGTTGGCGTTGTTCCTTGAGACGTTCATCCGCAACACCCCAGCGGATCTGTCGAACAATCGACTCCGTTACCTCTACGGCGTTGTCGTGGCCTCAGCTGCTCTGTTCAGCTCATCGATCGAGAGCATGCGCCAGCTGCAGGAAGGAGCTCCTGATGAGGAGTATCACCACACGCAACACGGTCATCACAAATAAAAAAGCCTCCCGGCAGGGAGGCCATCGGCTCTTTGTGTTCAGCAGACCTGATCAGGTGATCACGGTTGGTTTGTCCATGCCAGTGCGCGTCTGAATTTCGGCCAGGTCATTGATGGCGCTGATCAAGTCGGCCAGCGCGACCTGGGGGTCTTGGTTGAGATCGCCGCTGCTGGGCACGTAGCTCTCCAGATAGACCCTGATCGTCGCCCCTTTGGTGCCAGTGCCTGACAGACGCACCATCACACGGCTGCCATCGTCCAGCAGGATTCTCAGACCCTGACCCGTGGTCACGGAGCCGTCGACCGGGTCGGTGTAACTGAAATTGTCCGCTTTGCTGATCAGGCGTCCGGCAAAGGACTTGCCGACCAGGCTCGGCAACATGCTCTCCAGGCGGTCATACAGACCGTGGGCCGCTTCGCTGGCAACAGCCTCGTAGTCATGGCGGGAGTAGTAGTGACGCCCAAAGCGTTTCCAGTGCTCAGCCATGATCTCGGCGACGCTGCAGCGGCGTT
>WTFZ01000124.1 GCA_011523835.1 Synechococcus sp. CO36386bin_29
TTGAAGGAAAGCGCTATGACTTAAATAGTCTTTCCAAGGAATTGAAGGAATTAGTGAAGGGTATGCAGGTTGCTGATGCTCAGCTGCGCATGCATGAAGACACCCTCAAGGTGCTTGCTGTCGGTCGTCAATCCATGGCTGCGCAGCTCAACGAGCAGCTGAAGAATGTCACTCCTCTGCCTGAGAACGGCTGAAGTTGTAATCCCTGGTGATCTTGAAGATCACTGGGGATAACAATAGTAGTGACAGAAGATTGGGGATAGCCATCAATCCATTGAGGATATCCGCAATCAACCAAACAACATCAAACTTGGCTGTCGCACCGAAGACAACGACAGCCACCCAGATCAGCCTGAACCAACGGATTGGTTTAACGCCAGCCAAAAACTCAAGACAACGTTCGCTGTAGAAACCCCACCCAAGAATTGTGGTTGCTGTGAATGTGATCGTGGCGAAACTAATGAGGTGCCCTGCACCGGGCAAAGCCCAATCAAAGGCATCCTTGGTGAGCATGACTCCCTGACCAGCATCGAGATAGCGACCACTCATTACGATCACAAGAGCTGTCATCGTGCAGATCACAAGAGTGTCGATCACGGTTCCCAGCATGGCCACAGAGCCCTGCAAGACAGGGTCTCCTGGTCGGGCGGAGGCCTGGGCTATGGGTGCTGTCCCTAATCCGGCTTCATTGGAGAACACACCGCGGGCGATCCCTTTCTGAATCACAACACCGATCGTTCCACCAGCGACGGCTTGGCCAGTGAAGGCGTCCTGCACGATCACTTGTAGAGCCGCTGGAATGTCGCCGATGTGGAAAGCAAGAATTAAAAGTGAACTGATGACATAGATCCCAGCCATCACAGGCACGACAACACCAGCGACACGACCGATTCGCCGGATCCCCCCCACGATGACGGCAAAGGTGATCAGTGCCATGCCAATGCCTGTTGCCAGGGGCGGAATGCCGTAGCTATCGAGAACACTCGCCATTTCATGGGCTTGGACACCATTGCCGATGCCGAAACCAGCCAAGGTTCCGAATAACGCAAAGACAACGCCAAGCCAGGCCCAACGACGTCCGAGTCCATTGCGAATGGCGTACATCGGACCGCCGACCAGTGTGTTGAGCGCATCAGCCTCGCGGTACTGCACCGCCAACATGCACTCGGCGTATTTGGTGGCGATGCCCAGCAGAGCGGCCATCCACATCCAGAACACGGCACCGGGCCCACCGGCACCGATCGCTGCAGCGACTCCCGCTACGTTCCCGGTACCGATCGTTGCCGCAAGAGCGGTCATCAGTCCCTGGAAGGCATTCACTTCCCCTTCGCCTGCCTGGTCGGCACTCTTTTCAGACTTCATTGAAGTCACCATGGCGTTCAGGGCGAAACCCAAACGACGCAGTGGCATCAACCTCAGGCCCAGCATGAGATACATGCCCGTGCCAGTGATGAGCACGAGGGTGGCCGGTCCCCAGACAAGACCACTGATCTCAGCGAGGCTTAGTCCTCTTAAGGCCAACATCGGAAGAACCATCACAGGCTTGAACAGTCAAAAAATCGGAATGTTTGCGTACTGGCAGGTGTTTCTCCATGCGCTTCGGTATTAATCACGCGTTGCTCAAGGATCCATGGACCGTTCGCTTCGAGAGGCACGAATGTGTCTTCAAAACGGTTGAGTCCACCTCTGGCTTCTCCGGTGGATGGATCTGCATATTGACTGGTGTAAGTGCGGCTGAGGTAACCGGAACCCGTATCGGTTGTACTTCCGGTGTGAATGGTCACAACCGTGCCGTGAATATGTCGATGAACCATGGTGACGACGCGATCCTTGATCCGGTAGCGGTCACCTTCCCCTTTGCCACCGATCAGCACTTCAACACCTTCATCGGTCGTTTCACCCGCCGTGAAGGTGTTGTCACTGTGCACTTGCTCGAACGACCGCCGAACCCGATGAATCGCGACTTCCCAAAGCTGGGAGGCCATAGCCTTTTCAACGTCCGCATCATCAAGTCCCGTCACCTTGGCTTTCAGGTCGGCACCAACCTCAAAACGACCTTCGACACAGCGGTCCCCCTGTGTCCAGCTGCAAAGTCCGCTGTATCCGGAGAAACCTGGGTCCCAGGTGTAACGGTTTTCATAGGCAGCCCGAAAGGCATCGCGGCAGTCGCTTCCTGGTGCTGTTTGTGCTGGCGTGCTGATCGTCACTGAACCTGGTCAAGATTTAGTGACCTTACCGGGACTCAACCCCCGCATGAACATCCTGTAGTGGGTGAATGTCAATTCGCCGTGACTGGAGTGCCTCGATTCCCTCTACGGCTGAGCGTGCACCCGCCAGTGTGGTGAGCGTGGGTACGGAGTAGTCGAGGGCTGCACGTCTGAGATAGCGGTCGTCATGCGCAGCCTGGCGGCCGATGGGGGTGTTGATGACAAGCTGGACCCCGCCTGAACGGATTTGATCTTCAATATTTGGTCTGCCTTCATGGACCTTGAGCACAGGGGTCACCGTCAGTCCTGCTTCAGTCAGAGACTTTGCGGTTCCAGCCGTCGCGATCAGATCAAAACCAAGCGTGATCAGCCGTTGCGCCACCGGAATCAACGCCGGCTTGTCGCGGTCATGCGTTGACAGAAAGACCGTTCCATTGGTCGGTAGGGCATCACCCGCGGCAATCTCCGCTTTGGCGTAAGCCATTCCGAAGTCGGGTGCCCATCCCATCACTTCTCCAGTGGAACGCATTTCAGGCCCAAGCAGCGAGTCTGCTCCTGGAAAACGTCTGAACGGCAGCACGGCTTCCTTGACCGCTTGAAGGGGAGGACGTGGTTCGTTCAACAACCCGATGCTGGTAAGACTTTCTCCGGCCATCAGCCGTGTTGCAATACGAGCGAGAGGGACACCTGTGGCCTTGGCGACAAAAGGAACCGTTCGTGATGCTCTGGGGTTGGCTTCAATGATGAAGACTCTTTCTTCACCGTCTTCCTGTCGTTGAACAGCGAACTGGAGGTTGATTAGTCCTCGAACATTCAGCCGAAGCGCCAACGCTGTTGTCCAGGATTTGATGGTGCTGAGAGCCTCATGACCCAGTGAAATCGAGGGAAGGCAACAGGCCGAATCACCAGAATGGATGCCTGCCGGTTCGATGTGTTCCATGAGGCCACCGATCACGACGGTGCCTTCGTGGTCACAGAGCGCATCCACGTCAACCTCAATGGCGTTCTGGAGGTACTGGTCGATGAGGACCGGATGATCGGGCGCAACCTGAACGGCTTCATTCATGTAGCGATTCAGTTCGTTCTCGTCGTAGACGACTTCCATGGCACGACCACCCAGCACATAGGAAGGGCGGACAACCACGGGATAGCCGACCTCTGCCGCGACGTCTCTGGCTTCCACTTCACTGCGTGCGAGCCCATTGCGTGGCTGACGGATCTCTAGTTTTCGCAGGATGGCTTCAAACTGTTCACGGTCTTCGGCAAGATCGATTGATTCGGGGGTGGTTCCCCAGATTTGAGTGCCGGTGGAAAGCCCTTCCGGTGTTTCAAGCCATTTCAATAGGGGAAGGGCGAGCTTGAGGGGCGTCTGACCGCCGAATTGAACGATCACCCCTGCAGGATGTTCCACTTCAATCACATTCAGAACATCCTCGAGGGTTAGGGGTTCGAAGTACAGACGGTCGCTGCTGTCGTAGTCGGTGGAGACCGTTTCCGGGTTGCTATTGACCATCACTGTGCAGTACCCCTCGCTCTGCGCTGAGAACGAGGCATGGCAACAGCAGTAGTCGAACTCGATCCCTTGGCCGATCCGGTTTGGACCACCCCCAAGAATCATCAGTTTCTGCCGGGTGTCCGTTGATACTTCAGTGGATGAACCCTGAAACTCAAGATCACCACTGCTGTTAATGCGAGCCACCGGTCTCTCGTACGTCGAGTAGTGATAAGGCGTGGAGGAGGCGAATTCAGCCGCGCAGGTGTCGACGGTTTTGAAAACCGGTTGGATGCCCAGCGTTTTGCGATAGGCACGAACGTCAAGTTCTTTGCTGCCGGTCTGCCAGGCAATCTGACGATCAGAGAAACCGAGCTGCTTCAGTTCCAGCATGGTGTCGCTGGAGAGCTGATCCAGACGTTTCCCCTTCAGAAGCTGTGTCTCGGCATCGACCAGTCTGCGGAGTTTGGCAAGGAACCAGGGGTCGATGCTGCTGAGGGCATGAATCTCGGCATCGCTCTTCCCAGCGATCATTGCGGCGCGAACGCTGAGAATTCGCTCAGGAGAAGGGGTCCTCAGAGACCGCTCCAGTTCCGCTGGCTCAATGGCTCGGTCTGGTTGATCCCCTCCCCAGCCTGAAAGGCCCGTCTCAAGCGATCGCAGTGCCTTCTGGAACGATTCCTCGAAACATCGGCCGATCGCCATGGCTTCTCCCACGGATTTCATTGCCGTGGTGAGAACTGCTGGCGATCCTCGGAACTTCTCAAAGGCGAAGCGGGGAACCTTGGTGACGACATAGTCGATCGTCGGCTCGAAACAGGCTGGTGTCTTGCCCGTGATGTCGTTCAGGATTTCATCCAGGGTGTAGCCAACGGCTAATTTCGCGGCGATCTTCGCGATCGGGAACCCTGTGGCCTTGCTGGCAAGTGCCGATGATCGGCTCACGCGGGGGTTCATTTCAATGACCACCACCTCGCCATCGAGAGGATTGATCGCAAACTGGATGTTGCTGCCACCCGTTGCGACGCCGATCTCACGGATGATTGCGATGGATTGGTCCCGGAGACGCTGATATTCCCGATCCGTGAGCGTCTGAGCGGGTGCCACCGTGATCGAGTCCCCTGTGTGGACTCCCATCGGATCGAGGTTTTCGATGCTGCAGACAATGACGACGTTGTCCGCGAGATCGCGCATCACCTCCAGTTCGAATTCTTTCCAGCCGAGCAGTGACTTCTCGATGAGGATCTGGGACACCGGACTCGCATCCAGACCGCTCTTGCAGATGGCGTCGAACTCTTCAGGGTTGTAAGCAATGCCTCCACCGCTGCCTCCAAGGGTGAAGGCGGGGCGAATGATGCGGGGAAATGAACCGATGGAAGCGCCGACGGCTTTTGCTTCGTCCATCGATGACGCGATTCCTGAAGGACAGACATGCACGCCGATGCGCTCCATGGCCTCCTTGAACAGCTGCCGGTCCTCCGCCTTTCGGATGGCTTTGAGGTCAGCACCGATCAATTCAATGCCGAATCGCTCGAGAGTGCCGTTCTCTGCCAGTGCAACAGCCAGGTTCAGAGCGGTCTGCCCCCCCATCGTTGGAAGGAGAGCATCCGGTTTCTCCTGTTCGATCACTCGTGTGACGACTTCAGGAGTGAGAGGTTCGACGTAGGTCCGATCCGCCATCTCCGGATCGGTCATGATCGATGCCGGATTGGAGTTGACTAAGACAACTTCATACCCTTCGGCCCTAAGCGCTTTGCAGGCCTGCGTTCCTGAATAGTCGAATTCACAGGCTTGCCCGATAACAATCGGCCCGGAACCCAGCAGAAGGATGCGACGCAGATCGTTCCGTCTGGGCATTGATGGTGATTAGCCAAACGTCCTGAGTCTCCCACGCAGCCGATTCTCTTAGTCAAACTTCGACGGGATGTGCTCGTCGGTCGCTAACTTTGAGGGTCAGGTGAAGTTATGACAATCATGAGCGAGCTCCAGCGCCTGAAGGGGCTGCTGCCCCCGGAAATGCAGAGCTGGGTGTTCGTTGAGGCCGCAGCAGCTGTTGATCCTGCTCTGATCACCCTTGAGGAAATCGGTCGCGACGAGGTGGAGATCCAGATCGACCTCGATGCCTGGGACAGCCTGGCCCTGGACTACCGCAACCTGCTCTTCTGGCATGAAGTGGGTCGGATTCAGAACGACACCATTCCCAGGGATGGCTGGGAAATGGCTGCTCTTGCCATCGGCCTTGGAGGGGCCATCGGAGAACTCTGGGTTCAAGACGGGCTGCTGTTGATCATGGCTCTGGGGTTGTCAGGGTTTGCTGGCTATCGGCTTTATCTGAAAAACAACGCTGAGAAGCGCTTGCGTGACGCCATCGCCGCTGATGAGCGTGCGATCGATCTCGCCTGCCGCTTCGGTTACAGCGTCCCGAATGCTTACAAGAGCCTTGGTGGTGCTCTCAAGGATCTGGTGGAAAAGACCAGAAAGAAGAAGAAGCGGGGTTTCTATGAGGATCGCCTGGAGGCTCTGCGCAAGAGTGCAGGAAAGGCCCGGGCTGAAATGGCACAGCAACAGGGATCTCGTCAATCCGTCACCAGTGAGAACGTTTATGGATAGTGAGCAGTTGGCTGAACTGGCCGCTGAAGCCTGTGATGACCGCAAGGCTGTGGACATCCAGCTCATTCGCGTGGATGAAGTCTCAAGCCTTGCCGACTGGATGGTGATCGCGGGGGGGCAGAGCGACGTGCAGGTGCGAGCGATTGCCCGTTCCGTTGAAGATCGTCTGGAAGACGAAGTTCAGCGCTTGCCTCTTCGGAAGGAAGGCATTCAGGAAGGTCGGTGGGCCCTCCTGGATTACGGCGAAGTGATTGTTCATGTTCTCCAGCCAGGCGAGCGCCGCTACTACGACCTTGAAGCGTTCTGGAGCCACGGCCAGCGCCGGCCCCATCTAGCCTCGAAAGCCATTCAGGACTGAGATCCCTTCATGGTCTCCAGCGTGTCCTGCCCTGTTCCTCCCGAGCAGCGTCCTCAGGAGGAATTTGCAGAACTCACTCGTTCATGGTTTTTCACGTGGCCATGCCAGTCACAGAATGACCTTGATCGTGCTCTTCTGATCAGCTGGCTTCTGATTTCACCGATCAGCGTTCTTGTGGCCAGCGGAAGCTGGACCCTTCGTCATGACCCAGTCAGGTTGTGTCTTGCAGGGGGTGTCGCGGCACTTGTATTGCCGATGCTTCTCCTGGTGCGTCAGTGGCTGGGCTGGAGCTACGTTCACAAACGCTTGCTGTCTGAGCAGGTTGAATATGAAGAGTCCGGCTGGTACGACGGACAGATCTGGGAAAAGCCCCTGGCGTGGCGGGAGCGCGATCTTCTACTTGCTCAGCACGAGGTTCGTCCGATTCTTGGCCGTCTCGGTCGTGCCATGGCGCTGGTCACCGGTCTGATGCTCGGAGGAGCGAGCATCTGTCAGGCTCTCTGAAACTGAGGGACTCCGTCGTTTCATGCCCCTTCCGTCCGGGTACAGAGGTTCAACGCGGTCGAACGCGACTCCGCCCTTGGACGTGCACCTGAAGCGTGGCGCGTCGATTGAATCCAGCCATCGGGTTCATGTCGTCGTGTGTGATAGCCGCGGTCGCGTGTTGATGAGAGCCGGAGAGCCGGATCTTGAAACGTTTGTCCGTTCAGCGCTTAAACCCTTTCAGGCCTTGCCCCTGTTGAGCAGTGGAGCTTCGGAGGCCTACAGCTGCGGGGAACGGGGAATCGCCATCAGCTGCGCGTCTCATGCCGGAACGCCTTCCCATGCTCGGGAGGCGTTCCGGCTGTTGTGGAATGCCGAGTTGGAAACCGACCATCTCCAATGTCCGATTCCTGATGGGGCTCGTAGCCCTCTCGAGCACAATTGCTCCGGAAAACATGCCGGCTTCTTGATCACAGCCAGAAAGATGGGCTGGCCTCTCGACACCTACCTGCGTGGAGATCATCCCGTTCAGCAGGAGGTCAACCGTCGCGTGGCTGAGCTGCTTGGCCTGCCTTCCGAGGAGCTCGTGGCCGAGCGAGATGACTGCGGAGCCCCAACCCTCAGGCTTCAGTTGGCTCAGATCGGCCTTCTCTATGCCCATCTTGGTGCGTCGACCCATGCGGAGATGGAGCAGATCAGCCGGGCCATGCTCGCGCACCCCGAGCTTGTGGCTGGGGAGGGACGCTTTGACACCGAGCTCATGCGGCGCTCCCATCAACAGGTCATCAGTAAGGGAGGAGCCGAGGGAATTCAATGTCTCAGTCGAACAGGAGATGGTCTCGGCGTGGCCATCAAGGTCGTCGACGGAGCGCGTCGCGCTAAGCAGGCCGTTGCACTGCACGTCTTGCGGCAATTGGACTGGCTTACGCCAAGCGGTCTTCAGGAGCTGGAGGAGCAGCTTCTGCTCCTCAACCCTGGGGTTCACCTTGTGGTGGAAGGGGAACTGCATTCATGAATCTCAGTCCCGGTGTCGCTCGACACCAAGTTGTATAGTTGTGAAGTCACCGCGGGGTAGAGCAGTCTGGTAGCTCGTCGGGCTCATAACCCGAAGGTCG
>WTFZ01000073.1:0-5376 GCA_011523835.1 Synechococcus sp. CO36386bin_29
CCCGGTCCAAGCCTGAGGCGCTCCCGGGTGATCCCCAGAATCGTTTCACCGGGCATGATCAGGATGTGCCCCCCCTCCGGCACGTCCACCTTCTCGGTGAACTCCCGGTAATCGGTGTCTTCACACACAGCGATCACCTCATGCACCTTGCGGAACACCCGGAAGCTGCCGGCCAGGGTGAGATCCACGGAAGCGGGCCCGACACGCTCAGGGGAAAAGGGCGTGATCGTAATCACCCCATCCTCGATTGCCTGAAGAATGGCCTTCTGTCCCAGAACTGCCATGGGGCCTCGATAAGGGGCTCAAAGTATGACCCGAACAGGACAACGTCTCAGATTGGTGGCACAATGAAGTTGTGAAGCAGGATTGATTGACCTCACCTGCACGCAGAGAGAGCCTGAAACAAACGTTCAGCGCGATCCAGATACCTCAACTGAAAAACCACAATGAAGAACCTCGCCCACCAGGGTCGACAACTTTTTTTGTTGTCTGAACCCCTTCGCACCAATTCATTTTCTTCGGATCAGCCCGCCCGCAGCCGCGCGTCGAAAGAAGACCTCCATCGAATCCAGTCATCTCAGTTGATCAGCTGGGACGACTTGCTGGGTCAACGCTGATGAGGGACTTAACCAAATGTGGAGCCGTTCCAGCCCCAGCAGCTCGCCGGTACATCCTCAAAACCGATGTAGATGCGGTTTGCTGCAATTCCTGTTCGCGCACTGATCAGATCGCAGAAGGCCGCAGTCATGGCTGGGGGGCTTAGGGCACCAATCGACTTCACCTCCACATAGGCGCAGGGTTCAGGGCTGCCGGCGAAGGTCATGGGCACACCGGTCTCCAGCAGAGTCATCACGTAAGCCTCGGGCTTGCCGGTCTGCTCCGCCAGCAATAACGACAGCTGCTGCAGCAATCCATCGCCATCGTCTACAGACGCCAACGAAGTCCTCACATTGATCAGGGGCATACGGAGCTAAGAGTTCAACACGTGATGTCCATCGAGGGGTGTCCTCGTCGATTTCAGGTCTACACCCGCTATATCCCTCAGGTCTGTTGGGAATCCCGGAAGGCCTGAAGCTTGTCCATATCTTTTTCCTCATCGATTGTGTAGTCGGTGAGGATCAAAGCCTTGCCAATCGTGCCGAGGGCATATTCGATCCGATCAAGATCCTTTCGCCCCTCGCCATCGTTACGCGCGGCGCGGATCACAGCTGGGGTGAGCTGGTTGGCGATCCGTTCGATCGCATCAGCGATGGCCCCGGCCTGTGCGAGGGGATCTGTGGCATCCATGGCACTAGCGCTTGCGCTGATTCACTTTGCCAGCAGGTCCGGTATCACCCCTGGATCATTCCGCCTGCATCACCAGGGCGTGAAAGTTCTGCATATGGGCCGTGAGCAGCTTCCCCAACAACTGCGCAGGGAGACCGTCCGACCAGACGGTGGTGGTGACGGCCACAGGCGAGAGCTGATCGAGGGTGAACTCCATGGACGATCAGACGGCATCGCCTCACCGTCATGCTGACCGCGGTTCAGCGGCCGCGCCATTGGTTCCAGACCCTGCGATGCCAGGGCGTGACATCTCTCGGAAGGGGTGGCTCCCCACGCTGTTGGCGCTCCAATTGCTCCACCTCGAGCCGCAGCTGCCTGAGAACGGGGATCAGCAGAACCCCTGCGATCAGCCCCACAAACAGCAGAAAAGGAAGCAGGCTGACCAGCCAGATCGTGGCGACAACAGCAACGACCGTTGCCGTCAGTTGTTGGATCCACTTCGGCCGGCGACGGCCCGGCAGCTGCTTCATGGCGAGGAAAGTCGTCGATTCAGCCTGGCACTAACGATGGCCGCTGGCTCGGAAGCGCGACGATCGACTGGTGATGCCGTGTTTGGTTCGACGTCCGCTCACCCGCTTGCGCCACATTCGAAAGGAGGAGGGTTTGAGGGCGCTGCGCATGATGGCGATCACCTCCGGTTCACCGAGGCCGAACTGATGCTGGATGGCCTCGAAGGTGGTGCGGTCCTCCCAGGCCATCTCAATGATCCGGTCCAGATCGGCGGAATCAAAGCGGTCGACGGGACGGCTCACAGCAGATCCAAGGCCCGGAGCACCTGCACACGGATGCCCCCCAGACGCGCCCAGGCCTGCAGAGCATCAGCCTGGGAGCCGTAGGGACGCCAGTCGTTCTCTGCAAGCCGGCGCTGCATGTGCCTGGCCACCCGATCCACCACGAGGCGATCGCTGGGCGCGGAGATCCTGATCGGTCGGCCGTTCAGTTCGTGGATGAGCTCGCCTGAAGGCATGGGTAGGAACGCTGATTGTGCCTTTCGACACAGAAAAACAGACTGAAGCCAAGGCCAAGGGAGCTCAGCATGAACCAGTCCTCAACCAAGAGCGCTGACCTTAGGAAGCAGCCGGATCATCTGACGCCTGCCCAGCCGACAGCTGAGTGCCGCCTGCGCAATGATCGTCAGAGTTATTTCGCCATCACGCGTGCGCTCGTGAAAGCGCAGTTCTTTCTGGCCGACAGCGTGCTGAGCCAGCGCCTCTGGCAGGAGGTCGCCGATCGCGACATGGAGGTGGGCCGCATCCTCAACCTGCTGTACGGCAGCTGCTTTCAAGACGACGAAGACGAGATGACCGCCCTCGACGATGCCTTCCTGGCCCTGCGCATGAGCTGAGCCGGCTTCAGTAATACCGGCCTGGGTATTCCCCCGGGTGATCCACGCGGGTCACCCGCACGCCATCAACGCTGCGGCCTGAAAGCAGCAGCAGATCACTCCCTGACACTGCATAGCCGAGCCGCTGGGCCAACAAAGCCACCTCATCGGCCGTGATGGCGGCCTGCACCTGCGCCTGCAGGCGAGGATCACGGCCGAGATGGGCCAGAAACGCCTGCACTGGGGAGGGATCCATCGCGCCGAGCAGGAACAGAGGGCTCCATCGTCCCTGACGGCGCGCCAACCTGAGCTGAATCAGCACCTGACCAGCCGCCATGCACGACCCACGGGCAGCGTTGTTACAGCACAACATCGGCCAGTGGGCGGGGTGCTTCATCCGTCTCAACGGGGATGGCCACGAGCAGGAACGCTTCCCCACATCGCTGTCGGTGAAGGACTCCGACGGCCTGATTCAGACCTGCCTCACCTATGAGCACACCGGCCAGCAGCGCTCGATGTCATTTCAGAGCCTGCCGCCATCCATGCAGGTCTGCCCCGACGGCGGATGGTCCCTGGGACCGACCAGCATCACGCCCTGGAGCTGGGTGGCGGAACTCTGCGTTGTGTATCAGAGCGAGCGCCGAAGAATCGTGGTGCGCCACGGCGTGAGCGGACTGGATCAGGTGGTGTATGTGGTGGAGAGCGCTGACCAGTACAACCCCGCGTTCTCGACGGATCCAATCCAGTGCCCTAGGCGTCGCGAAGGCAATCTGATGATCTGGCAACCCGAGGCTGGGGTGGAACTTCTTCTGGATGCGAGAGATCGCCAGACCGGAGACGCTACCGCCTGCGGACTGCGCTGGAGCCTTGCGGATGGAAGCGTGCGACAGATGGTGCGTCGCTACGACGGCAACGGCAGCCTGCTCTCATTGAGCCCGGAGTGGCCATGACGCAGATGCGTTGCATTCCTTAACAGAAGGTCGTAACGTTCTGTTAAGTCGAACGAATTCCATGAATTCCTCAACCACCACCAACGACAGCTGGTTCCAGGACGCTGCCGCCGCCCAGATCAAAGGTGAGCGCATGGAGCGCGCTGAACTGCTCAACGGTCGCGTGGCCATGCTCGGATTCGTGATCGGCGTTCTCACCGAAGCCCTCACCGGTCACGGCATCCTCAGTCAGATCACCTTCGGTGTGCTCGGCCTGAGCTGACGCCCTTTCCAGGTCCAGCCCCGACCGGTCAACGTCCGCCAGACTGAGACCGGTCCGATCGCTCCCACGACAAGCCCACCGGCTCCCATCAACCACCAGAGCGTTGTTGGAATCGCGAAGGTTCTGCGCATGAACACCCTCAGCAGACCCTGCTGGATGATGGCCAGAAGTCCCAGAGCGGCAGCCCCCACCCACCAGAGCGTCAGGGCTGGCAACCCCAGCAGCAGTACCGGCGTTGCCAACAACGCAAGCCAGGGGCTGCTGAACATCAGCATTACTACAGCAGCTGCAGCCAGCGCCTTCAGGACATCGCGATCCAGGCCCAGACACCAGTTTTTGGTCCAGCCTTCCCAAAGAGACGCCAAATCCTGGTACATGCGCAGGTCAACCGCATCAAGGCCCAGCACGTAGCGCAGGTGCAGGCCGTGATCCTTGATACGCCGTGCCAAGGCCAGATCCTCCACCACTTCGGACGCAAGGGCACGATGCCCACCGATGGCGTCGTAGGCCGAGCGACGGAACAGCATGAACGGACCTGCCGCAAAGGCCACATCAGAGGCCGGATCATTGGCCTCTTCAATGGGAAAGCCCAGTCCGAGCAGACTGGCCATGATCGGTTGCACCATCCATTCCGCCAAGCAGTCGCAGCTGAGGCGCGGAGCAAGGCTGAACAGATCAGCGTTCTCATCGGTGGCCTGAGCCAGAGCCCGGCGCAGGGCATCGGGCTTCAGACGCACATCAGCATCCACGAACAACACCCAATCGGACTGCACCTGCTCCATCGCCCAGGTGCAGGCCCAGTTCTTCCCAACCCAGTGTTCACCCTCCGGACGAGGGCCTGCCTGCACCACCTCGCCCCAGGTCCCAGCAGTGCTGTGATCCTTCAGCACGGAAGTCGCCAGCTCCGCCGTTGCATCGGTGGACGCATCATCGACAACCAACACCCGCCAGTCGCGGCAGGGAGGCTCACTCTCGAGCACATGCCGGAGGCAGGGGCCGATATTGACGGCCTCGTTGTAAGCCGGAATCACCACGGTCAACGTGGCGCTTCCGGCACTGGGGGATGCATCCGGGCACAACACCGGAGCGCTGGCCAGGCATCGCATCAACCCCAGCTGAAGCAGCAGAAGACCGCCACAGGCCGCCAGGGACATCGCCAGAACCAGCAGAGCGATCAGCTGCTCCCCACCGGCGTTCAGACCATCCACTGGTCAGCATCCATCGATTGACCTGATCATCGCCCCACCGATTGAACTCCAAGACGCTCGACAGCCAACACAACGCTTGCTAGTGGTTCCCAAGGATTGTCAGAAGTGCATGAACCTTCAACGACATCTAGGAACGATCAGCGCAGCAGCCTTTCTCCTGGGGGCGATCGGGTGCACCAGCGACCAGGCCAGCACCACACCTCCGTCGTCAACGGAACCGCCCACTACCAAGACCGTGAAGGGGCGTGCGTCCTGGTACGGGCCGGGGTTCTACGGACGTCGGACCACCAGCGGCGAGGTGCTCAG
>WTFZ01000073.1:5476-8245 GCA_011523835.1 Synechococcus sp. CO36386bin_29
ACACCCATGCATGTGAGCGGGCCGGAGGCTGGATGGGGTTTCCACAGGCGCGCCGAGACACTGAATGGGCGCCTTGCCATGCTCGGATTTGTCGCGGCGATCGCCACGGAATTGCTCACTGGAGAGGGCTTTCTTCAGTTGATCGGCCTTTGAGACGACACTCACCCCAGCCGGACACAGCCAACGGCTGCTGCAGCTTCATCTCATCCGGGGGCCGATAAAAAAGGTGGACTCTGTAGCCCACCTCTTCAACATTTCCCACATCCAGACTGTGTCTTCAGGCACCCTTTTCAGGGCATTGGCAACATTTGTTCATGAGGTGGAGTCTTTCTCCCCCCGTTGCTGATTGAAGGTTGCGATCCTTGAATCAGCCCACCGCGCAAAGAAATACACAGCAATGAACAGCGGCACATAGGCCATCCACATGCGATCAGATTCAAGACCGCTGTTATTGATCACCGCAAGCCCGCCGTATCCCACAACGAAATAGATCACGGCACGCCGGATGGCACCGATCTGCTTCGGGTTCATGGATGCTGCCCAGGAGGCATCAGATTAACGAGCCCTCTGGGCCTGGCCTGCGCCGAACATCTTCCCTAGAATTAATACAAATGTACTGACCCCATGACAGCCCGCCCGGTCTTTCTCGACCTCCAGCCCGGGATGACCGTGATCGTCCAGCACGACCCTCTACTCGGCGAAAGCAACGATCAGGACTGGTGGATGGGGCTGGTTCTGCACTGCAATGGCGGAGCCAGGGACCCGCAGGTGTTCACGCTCTTCCAGATCGCCGACATCGACTCCGGCGCAGTGCGCTGGGTAAACGCCGACCTGGTGACTCATATTGTCTAGCACTTAGCACAAACACCAGAAGACCGCTAGGAGCAACCCAATATTCGCCCAAACACGAAACAAAGTGTTACTGTCAACCGCATCCTCGATGGCTCCGGATGTTCACGCTCGACAAGGCTCGTCAGATTTTTCCGGAGACCCAGACCGCCGATGCCGTGCCGGCCATCACCGCACGGTTCAAACTCCTCAGCGCCGAAGACCAACTGGCCCTGATCTGGTTCGCCTACCTGGAGATGGGGCAGACCATCACCGTGGCAGCCCCAGGTGCCGCCCGCATGGCTCTGGCGAAGCCCACCCTCGATGAAATCGTGGCGATGAGCTTCGACGAGCAAACCAAGGTGATGTGCGACCTGGCGGCCAAGATCAACAGCCCGATCTCCAGCCGCTACGCCTTCTGGTCGGTGAACGTGAAGCTCTGTTTCTGGTACGAACTGGGAGAGTTCATGCGTCAGGGCAAGGTGGCCCCGATTCCCCAGGGCTACAAGCTTTCCGCCAACGCCAACTCGGTGCTGGAAGCGGTGAAGAAAGTGGAGCAGGGTCAGCAAATCACTCTGCTGCGCAATTTCGTGGTCGACATGGGCTACGACCCGGACGTTGACGACAGCAAGGTGGTGGCCGAACCGATCGTGGCTCCGACCCCTGCGGATCAGCGTGAAGAGATCTTCATTCCCGGCGTGCTGAATCCGACGATCCTCAGTTACATGCAGCTGCTCAACGCCAACGACTTCGACAACCTCATCGATCTCTTCCT
The DNA here is from genome assembly GCA_011523835.1 of Synechococcus sp. CO36386bin_29. Taxonomy (GTDB): domain Bacteria; phylum Cyanobacteriota; class Cyanobacteriia; order PCC-6307; family Cyanobiaceae; genus Synechococcus_C. Next base: position 7,080 of record WTFZ01000073.1, read on the forward strand.
CGACGACGGCGCTCTGCAACCTCCGTTCCAGCGTCCGATCGTGGGGCGTGAGGCCATCCTCAAATTCTTCAAGCGCGACTGCCAGAACCTCAAGCTGATGCCCCAGGGTGGTTTCGGTGAACCTGCCGATGGTGGATTCACCCAGATCAAGGTCACCGGCAAGGTCCAGACCCCTTGGTTCGGCCGGGAAGTGGGCATGAATGTGGCCTGGCGCTTCCTGCTCGACGACAACAACAAGATCTATTTCGTGGCGATCGACCTGCTCGCATCACCCGCCGAGCTGCTGAAGCTTGGTGGCAAGTGATCTGATTCGAAACGACCATCAGCGGGGAATACGACTGGCGGGCCTGATCGGGTCCGCCTGGTTGTTCACCCTGCTGGCTGGACTCCGCCTTCCCAGCGACCAGCTTCACCCCCTGCTGATCACGGGACTTGTGCTCCTGAGAAGCTTTCTTCACACCGGGCTGTTCATCGTGGCTCACGACGCCATGCATGGCAGCCTCATTCCGGGCCAGGGACCTCTCAATCGGATCATCGGCCAGGCTTGCCTCTGGGCTTACGCAGGCCTGAACTTCAGGCAATGCCAGAAGCATCACATCCAGCATCATCAGACGCCCGGATCGAAGACTGATCCTGACTACCGCAACGCGGAGAATCCATCACCCCTGGCCTGGTACGCACGCTTTCTCAGCCACTATCTGAACACAACGCAGCTGGTCAGACTTGCGAGTTGCATGGGCCTTTTGTTGTTCATCATGCCCGCCAATCAGGAACAACAACTGCTCACACTTGTGTTGATCTATGTGCTGCCTTTGATCATCAGTTCCTGGCAACTTTTTGTCGTGGGGACATTGCTACCTCACCGCAACAATGGTCCTGAAATTGATGGTTTGCATCAGCCAATCAGCCTCAATCTTCATCCAGCACTGTCATTCGCAGCGTGTTACCACTTTGGCTATCATCGCGAACATCACAGTTATCCAGCAGTACCCTGGCATCAGCTTCCTGAAGTCCGCACTGTTGTCGCCCAATCCTGAACACTGTTCAGCACCTCAGTTTCTTCCTTTCACTACCCCACTACCATGTCAGCAGCTGACTGGACCGACCAGGAACAAGCGATTGCAAAGCAGGCCTTCGAAACAGGCAAGCAACGCTCCATTGAAGCT
>WTFZ01000168.1 GCA_011523835.1 Synechococcus sp. CO36386bin_29
CCATCGGATCCACCAGAGTCACAATCACGCGCCTTCTTGGAGACCTCAGAAACTCGGGACTGGTCGAAATCGACCGCAAAAAAATTACTGTGCTCGATCCCATCGCCCTGGCCAAACGCTTCAGCTGAAGGCTGGGCAGGTGAAGATAACGGCGTTCCAACGGCACGCCTCGCAATGCATTCACTGTGACCGGCTGGTTACTGCTGCTGTCGCTGCTGATCCTCGGAGGCGTGCTTTCGACTCTTGGCGACCGTCTCGGTTCCAGAGTCGGTAAAGCGCGGCTGAGCCTCTTCGGTCTCCGTCCCCGCCAGACCGCAGTGGTCATCACCGTGCTCACCGGCAGTCTGATCAGCGTCCTCTCACTGGGCCTGATGCTGCTCGTGAGTCGGCAGCTGCGGGTTGGTCTTTTTGAACTGAATGACCTTCAGGCCAGGCTGCGCAGCAGTCGGGCGGATCTCAAGTCCAGCCGGGCGGCTCAGAGGCAGTCCAGACAACAACTCGAAACGGCCCGCGGAGATGAAATTGAAGCCCGCAAACGTTTAAAAGAAGCGCGGAACCAAGCCAAGCAGCTGAGAGAAGCCCTTAATCCACTGCAGGCACAAACACGCCGACTGGAAGCGGAACGTCAACGCTTATCCGCAGACGTACGCAGTCGCGATGATGAAATCAGACGAACCGACCGTGAACTCGCCGCGGTCCGGAATCGCATCCGTGCCGGAGAGGCCGAGTTGAAACAGCTGGAAGGCAATCTTCTGGCCCTTCGCCGCGGAAACGTGGCCATCAGCAGTGGCCAGCCCCTGGCCACTGCCACGCTCAAACTCGAAAGCCCTGACCAGGCACGTCAGGTGATTGACCAGGTGCTCAGAGAAGCCAATCTTCAGGCCTATCAGCAGGTTTTGCCGGGGCAAACACCCAACAAGCAGATCCTCTTGGTGCCCCGTCAGGACATCAAACGCCTGGAAGACGCCATCCGACAACCAGGCACCTGGGTTGTGCTGCTGCGCTCTGCCGCCAACGTGCTCCAGGGGGAAACGGTTGTTTATGCCTTTCCTGAGGTTAGACAGAACGTCACGATCACCCGCGATGGCGAGGTGCTTGCAGCGACCGCACTGGCCAGCACGGAAACATCTGCCGAGGAGGTGCGCAACAGGTTGAACCTGCTTTTGGCCTCAACACTGGCGGAGATTCAACGGCGCGGATCGATCAGCAAGGGACTGCAATTCGACTCCCAGGCTCTGAATGCGCTTGGACAGACCTTGATCGAGCGCAGCACCGGGCGGGTTGAGCTGGAGGCGGTGGCCCTTGGCGACACGGAAACAGCCGATCCCGTGGCCATTGAGCTTCGCGTGCAACGCAGCTTCCAATCCGCCCCTGCGGGGGATTCACTGTGACCCGCATCGCCGCCCTGGATCCAGGCCGAAGCAAATGCGGGCTTGTGCTCGTTGACCTGGACTTGGGACGCGTCCTTGAAGGCCAGGTCGCACCGGCAGAGTCCGTCTTGGCAACCCTGGAGCAGTGGCGCACCGAGGCTCCACTTGAGCGCATGGTGATCGGCAACGGCACAGCCAGTGCCCACTGGCGTGACCAACTGCCCGCGGACCTGCCTCTCACCGTTGTTGACGAACGCGGCACCACCCTTGAGGCCAGACGTCGCTACTGGGAGCTCTGGCCTCCTCAAGGGTGGCGGCGACTACTCCCTGAGGGTTTGCGCATCCCTCCCTGCGATCTCGATGCTGTTGCAGCTCTGGTGATTCTCGAGTCTGCGCTCAACTGCCGATTCCAATGGCCTGCACCGGCCCCTCTCAGAACTTGGCTCGAACCGTGAAGCTGTAATCCCCTCCGGCCTCGAGCCGGTAATCGGATTTCACCAAAAACCGCAGCAGTGCATCCTGGATCAGGGCGCGTCCGAGAGACGGCTCAACACTGAGTTCGCCGCGATTGAAGAACCACTGAAACTGCCAGAGAAAACCACCGGCCTGAACTTCACCCTCCAGACACTGTTCACTGAAACTCTGGCGGTGCACCCTCAGATGTGCCGTGGTGACGGGCAATGGCGCCATCAAACCGACTCACTCTGAGCCGAAGCAAGATTCAGGGCATTGATGTGATTGCCCGCCCGCTCCAATCCCTGACGCTGGATGCGTTCCAGCCCGGTGAGAACTTCGTTTAAGACCTCCTTGAGCAAAGGTTCTTCTTCCCGGTTGAAAGCCCCCAGCACGTGGGACACAGTGCGCGCCCGGCGCTCCTCAGGAGAACGCCCCGGGGCGCCGATACCAATGCGAAGACGGGCGAAGTCCTGAGTGCCGAGATGCTGAATCGTGCTTTTCAATCCGTTGTGACCACCGGCACTGCCCCGGGCCCGTAAGCGCAGCCGACCCAGAGGAAGATCCATGTCATCAACGAGAACGATGACTTGCCCCAAATTCAATCCGAACCAGTCGAGGGTGGCGCGGATCGATCGGCCACTTTCATTCATGAAGGTGTTCGGCATCAACAGGCGCAGACGATCCGAGCCAGCGCCTACATCGGCCAAATCACCCTGGAGCTTGGCCATGGCCCGGAAACGCGAATGTTCTCGGGCAGCAAGCTGCTCGAGAGCCATGAATCCGACGTTATGACGGGTTGATGCGTAACGGTCTCCAGGGTTGCCAAGACCCACGACCAGTCGGAGCTCGCCGGATTTGATCACTGTCAGTCGGCGCTGACGCCCTTAGACGGCGTGCTGTCGATCGAAGACTCGGACGCTTCTGGAAGCCCTTCAGGATCGGCCATGGCTTTGTTGATTTCCCGCTCAAATTCTTTGGAAGCGGATTGAAACCCTTTCAGAGTTTTCCCAAGAGTGCGACCGAGCTCTGGCAAGCGCTTCGGTCCGAAGACAAGCAATGCCACAGCACCGATTACGGCCATCTCAGGAAGGCCGATTCCAAAAACATTCATGAGCCTGACCCGCGAGAGGGATGGACCGGCAGCAGTCAGCCAGCCCCGTTCCAGTTGACATTGATCCCTTCAAGAATCAGGGACTGGTTGTACAGCTGCAGGATGACGAGCAGAAAGACCAGGAACAGCACCATGAAAATTCCCATCACGGGCGTGGTGCCCCAGCCAGGCACGACTTTGCCGTACTCAGAATTGAGGGGACGGAGCAGATCGCCCAGACGAGTGCGTTGAGCCATAACGGCGCTTGGGTCTCGGGTGAAGTTCAGTCCAGATACTGTAGGGGTCCCGACCCGGAAGAGGTCGATCCTGTCGAGAGATGTGATGGAAAGTTCCTCGCCTGCCCTGTCCGTGGCGATTGCAGTTCTGGCTGCCTTGCTTGGCCTCACCGGTTTCGGGGTTTACACAGCCTTCGGTCCACCGTCGAAACGCCTGGACGATCCATTTGACGATCACGACGACTGACGGAGTAAGCGGACCTCCTTGAGTTCACCGGGCATCAGCCCGATGATTCCTTCTCCCGTTGGTGTTGCCCAGCCCTGCTTGAGATGCCATTTCACGCGCTGAGGTCCGGCATTGAGTAATTGAATGATGAGTTCCGCAGTCACTCGGCCTGCTGTTTGATCGTCTGCGTTTGCAGGCTTGATCGCTAGGGGGATCACACCATCGGGAACTGATGGAAGTCCTTGCCAGACAGTCTGCAAATCCAAAGGACCATGCCACCCAGGTTCTCGGAAACGGATGGCCGCCTGCGGCACTCCGTTGCGCATCCATCCCTCCACAAGCGGCATCAAGGCAACACGCTGCCGATGCCAGCCCGCATCGGCAGAGGGGTCCGGCCAGGTAGGTCCTCTGAGCAAAGACACCCCGAGGTGATCAGGGCTTGCATCAGCGCCTTGAGGTCCGTCGAGCAACACCGCAAGGCCACCTCCCGGAGCGGCAGGCACACTGGCCAGCCAGGAAATCACGGGCACCTCCCAACGGGCTTTCTCCATGGGCGTGTGCAGCTTGGCGGGCCGCTCGATCACACCACCACTGGTGTCTGAGGCCCAGCGCACCGCAGGGGTCTGCAAGGGGCATTCAAGACGCAACACCTCATGGGACTGGCGCCACTGAACGCTGAGGCGCAGCTCCACAAACGGAGAGTCTGCAGCGAGCAACACATCAAGGCGAAGGCTGCTGTTCCCGAACTGACCGCGAAGGGTGACGCGGCCCACCAATGGGCCGCTGTCTTGCAGCTCCACCTGCCATCGCTCTGGCATGGGCAACGGATGCGCCCGGTAATCAGCCGCAAGATCCCAGGCATCCCAGAATTCACCGTGATCGCGGTAGCGGCTCAGGCGCAGTGGGGCCGCCAGATGGGAGCATCCCCCCCCATCCCGCAAAGCGATCAAACCCTCCGGCCCAACATCAATCGAAAGTTGTGCATTGAACAGCCTCCAACCTCCGCCTTCAAGGGCTGTCACTCCAACGGGGTCGCGAACAGCCGTGGCGATCTGGCCAGGATCAGCCCCATGGTCCGTGCGCTCGAGCGGCACTGCACTCACGCCATCAACCACGGGCAGCTGCACCCAAACACCACCCGCTGCAGCAACCTGCGCCGGCAGCTGCCTACCGACACTGCACCAGTTCCCTCGCGGCAGGCGCACAAGCGGCGACCAGAGCGGTAGGGGCTGCAGCGCACACCAAGCCCAACGCTTGGGAAAGGAGCGGCCACCGCCATGGCCTGCCGTTTCAGCACCGAGGAGATGCCTCAGGCCTGCATCACGGGCCGCAGCCGCTGCGCGACGGGCCGCGCGCCACTGCGGTTCGGCCTGATCAAACACCTCTGGAATGGAGGTGCCGGGAAGAATGTCGTGGAACTGATGAAAGAGCAGAACCGACCAAGCCCAGTCCTGGCCCTCACGGCTCAGCAGTGCTGCCACCAGATCGGCTTCCCGCAGCAGACGCTCCAGGGTTCGGTTGTGGCGTTTCTGATCGGGGCGTGAGGTGGCGCAGCCGCGATGCAGCTCGAGATACAGCTCATCACGCCAAACCGGCAATCCTTCGCGCAGAGGTTCAAGGTGCTGCAAAAAACCGCGCACGGTCCCACCGTCCCGAGCTGCCGCCTGGGGATGGTGTTGCCAGAGCTGGAGCTGCTCCAGCATCTCGTCCGTGGGGCCACCACCGTGGTCTCCCACACCGGGAAGCCACAACGCCCGGTCGATGCCCGTGCTCTGTTGAAACTTGAGCTGCTCAGACTCCATGGCCACGGGATCGGCATCGGTGCCGATCCCTGGCAGCATCAGGGCCATCACCTCAGCGGAGCCACGGCCCCGCCAGCGAAACAGCCTGTGGGGGAATGCATTCGTGGCGTTCCAGGCCAGTTTGTGAGTGCAGAACCAGTGCACGCCGGTGGCGTTGGCGACCGCGGGCAGCCCGGCAGCAAAGCCAAAGCTGTCAGGCAGCCAGGCCAGTTCATGCCTCCATTCGGGAAACTGCTGCCGACTGAATTGCTGACCGCGGTCGAACTGTCTCCAGAGGGAGGCCGTGCTGATCAAAACGCAGTCGGTTTCGACCCAGGGGCCATTGATGGGCTCCCAACGCCCTTTGCGACTGGCGTCCTGGATCCGGGCAAACAGGGCAGGCCGATGCTGGGCCATCCAGGCATAAAGAGCCGGTGTGGAGTGGGCGAAATGCAGATCCGGCCAGCGCTCCATCAATGCCAGGGCCGATTGGAACGTCCGTTCGGCCGCCTGCCAGGTGTCGGCCACGGGCCATAGCCAGGCCAGATCCAGGTGGGCATGGCCAACCCAATGCACAACACCGCTGGCGGAGGCCTGCTCGGCGAGGTGAGCCTGCACCAACGCAGCAGCCCGGTCCGAGTCGGGCTCACAATCGAGCCAGGACTCGGGGATTGAAGAATGCCTGAGCTGCTGAAGATCCAGCGCTTCTGGAAGCAGGCAACCGTCTGGGTCCACCTGGGGATTGCACGGCTCCCGCACCAGCCGGCTGCTGATGAGCGCACCATCGTCGTGGCATGGACTGCGCAGCTCAAGCCGAACCCGCAGTCCGGAACCACTGCGCCAACGCTCCGGCAGAACCCAACGGCAACGGGTGTCGAACAGATCGCCGCTATGGATCAACGCGTCATCAACCCAGATCCGGACCTCCTCCGCCCACCAGCTGAGGACAAGACGCTCCTGCTGATGGGAGCTCTGATGCCAGTGCGATGGCCAGCAGATCAGCTGCTCAATCGTCAGCCACACACCACCCCTGGGCCAGATCAATAACCCCCGTTCCGCCCAGTCAGGACGGTGAATTGCCCCCCAGGATTCCGCCAGCACGGACCGTCGCGCATGGTCACCGCAGCGATGCCATCCGGGCAGGAGGTCGAGGCTGCTCCGGCGCCGAAACGTTTCAATCCACGCCAATCGCCGGGGCTGCAGAGGGTCCTGCATCGTGAATTCCCATCCTTGACCCATAAGATGATGACGCTGTCCCAGACGCCGGTCGGTCTCCATGCTCGCCCTCAAGATCTCCGTTTATTCGGTCGTCTTCTTTTTCCTCGGGATCTTCGTGTTCGGCTTCCTCGCGAGTGACCCCAGCCGCACACCGAGTCGCAAGGACCTCGAAGACTGATCACCACTCCCTTCAATCACAGCGGTCGGGGCCACGCCAACCACTGGTCATGATTCGACTTTTGACTCTTCTGATCATGAGAAGATCGTCGGCCACTGCTGAGCGGATTTGCCAGCGTTCCGGGCTCCAATCACCATCGCTGGTCTGCTGGCATTTGCTTCTGCTCTGATCGTTCCGGTCAGGGCAGAGACAAGCCTGAACTCAGGTTTTTCCCCTAAGTCAGGTTCGCCTCAAAAGCTTGATGATGCTTCGCTGATTGATTCTGTTGCATCGGCTGAAACCGAGGCTCGCCAAGCCCCATCCTCAGGTGATCGCACACCTCCTGTCGAGCTACGCCTGAAATCCAACAGGCAGCTCTACGACGCACAGCGCAGTCTGTTCGTTGCTTCCGGTGATGTGCAGGTCACCATCAACGGAGGCGTGCTCCAGGCAGATCGGATCGAATTTGATTCCGACTTCAACACGCTGTTCGCTCGCGGCAGCGTGCGTTTCCGCAAGGGATCTCAATATTTTCAGGCCAGCACGTTGAGGCTGAGTCTGATTCAAGGAAGCGGAGAAATGGAGGACGTCTATGGCGTCCTCGATCTCGACACAGCGGCTCTCGACCTCAATCCATTCCCCGAAGACAACACTCCCGAACGTGTTCGACAACGTCAGCCCTCGAATGGACCAGAACGACCGTTACCAGTGCTGGAAAGCAGCGGCCTGGGATTCCCTTCTGCGCTCGACATCGACCTTGACGCCAGTACCGCAGAACGTCTGAGCCCCCAGGGTGACGACAGCACCTTCTGGGAACTGGAGCTTCCTCCCTCAACGGAATGGCTGATCCCTGACGGTTCATCCTCGCCATCCCCCGAAGCCCGCAAGGGCATGGCATGTCCACCTGAATTACCCCCAATTCCCGACTGGCATCCCCATCCCTGGGCTGTGACGATCTGGGGCGGCCAGATGATCGACTCGAATTTCGGCGACACCTTCATTGCCAAGGGTCGCCTGCGTCCCGAATATCTTCTTGGCGTCAGCATGCAAAAGCGCATCTGGCGAGCAGGGCCTGTGGCGTTCGAGCTGGAAGCCGATCTCTTTGGCCATCAGGCTTACCAACAGCAAGGTGGCGCCTTCAACCAGAGCGTCCCCAACGCCAGCACCCCTGATCAAGCCTACCTAGAGGGCATCCTCGGTCTTGGTGTCCGTCTCTGGGTTCAGCCTTGGTTGAGCTTGGGATTCGTCGAGGGCATCAGTTACAACACCTCGGTCAGCAACTACGAACGCACCTTCCGAGAGAACTTTTCCCAACTGCTGAACTACCTCGGCTTTGAAGTTGAAGCCGCGGTCTCTCCACAGCTGTCCATGGTCGGACGCATTCACCACCGATCGGGCGCCTTTGGGACATACAACGGAGTGAAGGAGGGAAGTAACGCTTACTTACTCGGCGTCCGCTACCGCTGGGGACAAGACAAACCCGAAGCTCTATCACCTGAGGCACCACCGCCTCTTGGTTGCCCCGACCCGGGACGCATCGCGCGCCTCGCACCCCAGACGATGAGCGAGCAACTCGAAGACATCACACTCGGAAACCCCGTGCGTCCAGCCCAGTCGCCATCTGATAGCGCATCATCCTCCACATCCCTTTCCCAGACGAAACAGTCCAAGCTTTCTCTCGGGGAACA
>WTFZ01000044.1 GCA_011523835.1 Synechococcus sp. CO36386bin_29
TGACGGCGGAAAGCTGACGCTCAAGTCCGTCGCGCCAGAAGCGAAGCATGCGCAACTTCCGGGTCTTCTGTTTCTGCTGCCACTCGACATCGGCACAGGGCATGCATTCAAACGCAGGGAACATGGGTGCAGTCACAATTGACTCCATCCTGCCTGGAGAAAATTGGTGGCGCGGGGTCGCAGACGACTTGGCTGAATTTGATCTGACGATTAAGTTGGAGACTTGCGCCCCAACTTGGCAGCGCGAACGCCCTAAGGATCCAGTCTCGCGTGTCTCACCGAATCCTAAAACTGGTCTTGATCGGCGTCTCACTCGGGATTGGCTCGACTTTTGAATGGCGCCCTGCGTTTGCGTCCGTGCCTTTGATGGCAGGCCAAAAAGCCCGGCCTCTCAATGGCAAATTCAATAACGTTCCGGTTCTTCATTCCAATCAACCAGAAATCGTTAAGGGTCCAGGCATTCTGGTCAATACGGCCCCCGGTCAAGCCATCGCAGCGGAAACAAATCAAGCACTGAGCAATGCCACTTACACGTTCAATGGTGCATTTGGCCTGCATATGCACCATAAATATTATCCAGAAGATTCCAGAAAATTAGGTGGTAGACGCGCCAGGGGACTCCTCACTGTTGCCGCAATTGCCATCAACCCAGGAGCGAAACCCGTCACTCTTCGCTTTCAGCAAGGATCGGTGAAAAACAGCTTCGAAGCTCCATATCAATCCAATAATCTGATGGGTGTGAAGCCTCTCGGGCGCAGACCCTGGAATACAGGACCTGGTGACGCAACTGCTGTTCAGATTCTTCGAGGGCAACTCGATCGTCGACTCCCCGAGTCCGTGGTGATTCCACCAAACAGTAAAAAAATCATAGTCAGCAAAGTTCTTCCTGCAAGAGGGATCATGAACGGTTTGCTTCGTGGGACAAGTAACGGGCCGTTCCAGATGGCTGTGATTGCAGCCGAAGAAACAAATAATGAAAAGGATTTGATTTCAGTGCTCGATCGTGGACGTCTTGCTCCAGGGCGCATTTATCTTAAGCGTCTGAAAGAGATACAGGCGGGAACAATTTTTTCTCGCGTGGCAGGCGTTGCAATCGGCGATGAATATGTGGCATCTGTTCGTCACGATCTTGATCAAGGACCTTTGCATGTGCCGTTAACAAGTACACGTAAGCATCACTTCGGAACTCGCGATATTCAGGTCAACCAATTAACCACTAAAATGGTTGACTCTGCGGTTAACAACGTTGGCACTTACGGAGTCAGATTTGATATTGAATTGAATCTTTCAGGTGAAGGCCCTCATGACCTTGTCCTGAGTCATCCGATTGCAACTGATCGTCCAAAATTCACAGCTTTTCGAGGTTCAATCAGTATCAAAACCGATGAGGGTTATCAAGAAGTCCATGTAGGCATGCGCTCAGGGCAAAGCCTCTCCATCGCCAAACTCAACCTCAAATCAAGATCTTCAAATAAAGTTACTGTAAGCCTTGTGTATCCGGCCGACTGCACCCCAGGCCATCTACTCAGTGTTGTCCCCAATACCCAGCTGGCTCTGCTTCGACAACGTGAAGCCATGCAGGAAGCCGCAAGCAAGCCTCAACCTGTCCCGAAGAAACCCAAAGTAGAGACGCGCATACCACCGCCGGTGATCACAGCCAAACCGGAACCGGCAACAAAACCTCAGGCGGTCAAATCTCCCGCCAAGACAAACGCCCCAAAGCCATACACCTTCAAGAATCCAACACCACCGCCACCGGTTCTCATTGCGCCCCGTGGTGGCTTGAATCCAATGCCCCCGGCGATGATCATGCCTCAGCGAGTGAACAGCAGCCTGGAACAGCGTTATCGCGAGGCGATCAAAGCCCAGCAGGAATGGCTGCGTCGTCTTCAGGGTCGATAGCCATTCAGGCATCCAGGCCCGATCGTTAGATAGCTATGCCCAGCAAACGGATCAGCCTCGAACTTCCCGAGGATCTTGTGGATCGGCTCGATCAGCTACGCGTGGAGTGGCATGTCCGCTCGAGAGGGGCATGCCTGGAACGCTTGCTTGAGGAGATTTTCGAATCTGAACCTGAGGTCACGAACGATGAACCTCAGAACGATGATCTGTTGACTTCAAGCGACGCTGCTGAGTTGAAGCGAAGTGACCCTGTTTACGACGAGGACAGAGCCATCGTGCTGGTCCATAGCAGCCGGAGTCCATCCACTGTGCAGCTGCAGGATTCTGCCGATGACGCTCCAGCTCCGTCACCCCGGCCAGGCGGATCCGCAAGGGGCGGAATCGATCTTCCAGGATTTGTCAGGAAGCGGACCGCTGCGATTCGATTCAGCCTCGATGCCAAGGAAGCAACTGTCGATGCGCCAGTTGTGCCTTCGATCAGCGAAAGCCAGCTCAGGTCATGGTCTGATACAGCACTGCAGCACTGGAAAAACCTCTACGGGTCTTCACCCGGTGAAACGGTGATGGAGGCAGTGATGCTCTGGATGGCCAGGGATATCTGGCCCCAAATTGACGGAAGCGAAGGTCGATCCTTCACCTGGTCACAAGTGCAGCAAGCGATGGATTTGATCTGCGGAAGCTGGCCTGTTCAGACCCCGCGGTTTGAACAGGTCATCGTTGCAGCAGCAGTTTTGGAAGATCCATTTGCCACTGCAACGGTGACTGATCGGATTCCTACATTGATCCGCCGGTTTGTGAGCCGCTTCAAGCGCAGCCGAAAAGTTACTTCCTTCGAAACCCTTGAATCCACCATGACGCTGCATGGTGCACTTCGACAACTTGAACTGCCAACACAAGCTGGACAATCACTCACCTTGCGCTCGATCCGCGATGCTTACAAACGCAAAGCCATTGAGTTGCATCCTGACTCAGGTGGATCAACCGAAGCGATGCGTCGCTTGAATGAGGCCTATCAGATGCTGAAAGAGCTTTACCGACAGAAAGAACAGACTGATCGCTAAGACGAAGCAGCAGCGCCGAAGACTCTCAAGGATCTTGCTTGAACCAGATGAGACTCGTTATCGGTCTCGTAATGATTCTCACATGAATAAAGCAAGGCATTGTTGTTAAGTGCCGTTTTTTGGCTGTTTTTATCAGCGCAGCCCATGAGTTTTGCTTCCCAATGATTGAGCTGACGATTCAAGGTCAGACCGCATGACATCTGAACGTCCAACTGCTGCAACGCAATGTCCAGGACATGGTTTCTCCTTCAAAAGCATTGGCAATACTGACTCATCACCACTGCGTACCTGCTGTAGACACAGTGACGCAGGCCTGGACATCCCAAGAAGCAAGCCGAGCGAAGAAACTGCATGACGCAGATGTCTCAGATAAGAGTCAAACTGAGTCTCATTCATCCTCTCATCTAATAACAGTGATACGAACCATATGAATCACTGGTTTCAGCAGGGCAAATAAAAAGGCCCTCATTCGAGGGCCTCAGCTCAAAACAGAAAGAACACTCTTCAGGTGCTGGTCTGCATTCCCTGAATCAGGAAATCAAAGTAGGGACCCGCCAGCTTCTGTTGGTCGTCGGAGAGTAGAACCAGAGATGCTTCACGCATTGCACGCATCGCGTCCACCATGCCAGGCATGGGAACACCAAGGCTGTTATACATTTCACGAGCACCAACCAGACCGATCTGCTCGATCATGTCGGTGCTGCCAGCGAGAACGCCGTAGGTCACAAGACGCAGGTACCAGCTGTAATCTCTCAAACACTGAGCTCGCTGTTTCTGTCCGTAGGCATTTCCGCCGGGAGCAACGTACTCAGGTCGGAGACTGAACAGTTGACGGGCTGATTCGTCAACAATTTTCTTTTCGTTGTCAGACAGGATTCGCACCACAGACAAACGAACAGAACCCTGGCTGAGAAACTCAACCATGGATCGCAGTTCCCCACTGCTGGGATAGCGAAGGTCGTCATCGGCTTGGAGGATCAGATCCCTTACAACGCTCATGACGGCTGGCATGCTTGTGAAAGTTTAAAGCTCCTGAACCCCAGCCATGGACTTGAGGTGGGGGGTGTTACGCCATTGCAATGACATCAAGCTCCGACACACCCAAGCCAGGCCTGACCGTATCGGTTCTGGGCGAGGATCTTGACCAACAGGGGCGGGGGATCGCCCGTTGGAAGGGATGGGTTCTCACGGTGCCGGAACTGATTCCCGGCGAAAAGGCCAGTATTCAGTTGCTGCAACGGCAGAGACGGATCTGGCATGGCAAAAAGATCAAGACGCTCGAGCCATCGGTCGATGCCAGGCGTCCGCCATGCATCCTTGCCCACACCTGTGGTGGATGCACCTTGCAGCATCTGAGCGTGGATGCCCAGAACCACTGGAAACAGGAACACCTCAAAGCAACTCTTCAGCGCATCGGCGGAATCAAAGTGTCCGCGGATCCCTTGATCAGTCCCGAGTCTGAATCCCTTGGGTATCGCAATCGTGCACTGATTCCGATGCAATTGGCTGAAGGAGGTCTACGACTGGGCTACTACCGCCGAGGAAGCCATCGCATCGTGAATCTGAATCACTGTCCGGTGCTCGACCCGCGTCTGGATGCCTTGATTCAGCCCATCAAGAACGACCTGAGCATCGCCGGCTGGCCGATCGATTCAGATCTGCGAGGCGAGCCGGGTCTCCGACACCTGGGGCTTCGCATCGGCGTTCGGACCGGTCAGGTTCTGATTTCTCTCGTTGCAGCAACGGATCATCTTCCAGGACTGAAGCAACTCGCCGCGCAATGGATGCAGCGTTGGCCGCAGCTGAGAGGAGTCACCCTGAACGTGCAGCCCAAGCGCAGCAACACTGTGCTCGGCGAGACGACCCTCTGCATTCATGGAGATGGTGTCATTGAAGAACAGTTCTGCGGTCTGTCACTTGAACTCGGGACCACGACCTTCTTTCAGGTGAACACAGCACGGGCAGAGCAGGTTGTTGTCATGATCCGAGACTGGGTCCATACCAAAGCACCAGCAGCCAGCGTGATCGATGCGTATTGCGGCATCGGCACCATCTCCCTGCCGCTGGCAGCCTCAGGATTGAGCGTCATCGGCTTGGAAATCAATCGAGACTCCGTGATCCAGGCCGAAAGCAACGCGCGACGCAATGGACTCATGCAAGCCCGCTTTCTCGATGGAGATGTCGCACAACACCTCCAGCGACTCCTGCCGGGTCACCAGGTTCTTGTTGTGGACCCTCCCCGGAAAGGCCTGGCACCGGCGGTTCTGCAGATGATTCTTGCGATCCCGCCCGCCTTCCTGATTTATCTGAGCTGCGATCCCTCGACCCTTGCGAGAGATCTCCAGCATCTTGCAGGCCCTGAGGGGCCCTATCGGATTGAACAAATCAAGCCAGTGGATTTCTTTCCCCACACATCCCATCTTGAATGTCTGGTGATGATGGTTCGGATCAACTGCGCAGTTCAACCTCAAACTGTTTGATCAGGGATTGACGAACTTTTTCGTGAACAGGCTGAATCTGTTCATCAGTGAGGGTGCTGTCCTTGCCGCGGTAGCGCAGACGGAACGCCTGACTGCAGCGGTCGTCTCCCAACTGCTCACCCTCAAAGCGGTCAATCAGTTCAACCGACTCCAGTAGGGGTTTGCCAGCTTTGCGGATCGCCTGGAGCAGATCTCCCGATGGAAGGGACTTGGAAACAACCATCGCCAGATCACGTTCCGACGCCGGCAATGAAGAGTAGGGCTTGAACTGCGCTGTCCAACGGTTGCTGCGCGTTGCAGCGTTGAGAAGCAATGCCATCTCGAAATCGAAGAGGTAAGTCTCCGAAGGCAACTCATAGTGCTCGCAAAGCGATGGGTGCAGTTGTCCAAAACAACCCAGGGGCTTCCCTTCCACCACAACCATGGCGGCTCGACCTGGATGCAATCGACTGTCGTCACTGAGACGACGGTCGATGCTTTCAATACCGAAGGAAGATAAAAGTGCTGTGATGACTCCCCGTGCTTCGAAATAACTCAGAGGGGACGGCTTACCACTGGTGCACCAACGGGAGACCCGACGCTCACCACAAATCACACCACCGAGGCGGGATGTCTGACGGACCCCACCATCCTCTGGAGAGAAGACATTGCCGATTTCAAACATCCAGCAACCGGGTTGAGACGCCTGAAGATTGCGCTGACAAATCTCGAGATGTTCCTGCCACAACGCGGTTCGAAGATGACTGGTTTCGGCAAGAAGAGGATTGCTGATGGCAATTCTCGCCTCATCGGTGTCGTCAGCTCGAGTGAGGGAAAGGGTCGTGACTTCCTGAAGTCCGAGAGAGCACAATCTCTGACGCAGGCGGCGTTCAGCCTGCTGAGATAAAGACAGCCGTCCAGGGCGTAAGGGATCAGGCAGGCGGGATTCAAACTGATCAAACCCAACGAGTCGAGCCACCTCCTCAATGAGATCAACCTCACGCAGGAGGTCGAGCCGACGGGAAGGTGGAACGATCACATCCCAGCCCTCATCCGTTGGTGTGAGCGAGCATCCGAGAGACGTCAGACAGGCTTCAACCTGGTCATCCTCGAGATCCTGAGCCCCTGATTCGGAAGATGTCGGCGCTAGTGAACCCAGAAGCTGGTGCAGTGCGCAGCGGCGCAACATCACGATGGGAGCAGGGCTCGGGTCTGATGCGCATTGCCACGTGTCTCCGATCTCAGCACCCAGCATTGATTCAAGAAGGGACAGAGCCCGGCCGGCCGCCAACAAGGTGATTTCCCGTGGCAAACCCTTCTCGTAACGACTGCTGGAATCCGTGCGTTGACCGGTGGCACGGCTGCTGCTGCGAACGGAAGCCGGGGTGAACAATGCCGATTCAAGCCAGATGCGACTGGTTTGATCAGTGACCCCGCTCTCCGCACTGCCCATCACGCCAGCAATCGCAACGGGCCGATCGCAGCAGGTCACCACCTGAACACGAGGATCGAGCACAAGTTCACGGCCGTCCAGACCACAGAAGGGTTCCTCCTTACGCGCCTGGCGCAGACCAAAATCCGATGCCGCGATGGGTTGGCCGCATAGCGATTCGAGGGCGTCAGCGTCAAACGCATGCAGGGGTTGTCCTTGCTCCAACATCACCAGATTGCCGATATCCACAACGGCATTCACAGGATTCACTCCGGCACATTGAAGACGCTGCTGGATCCGTTGAGGAGAGCGATGTGAGCCATCAAGGTTCTTGACCTCGGTCACGGCGTAAATCCCGCCTGCTTGCATGGCCTCAGCAGATGCGGCACTGGGACTCAAGGCCTCGATCGAGGTTGGTGCTTTTGTTTCAGGGAGAGAGAGTTCAGATCCGGTCAGGGCCGATACTTCACGGGCGATGCCTGTCATTGACAGCCCATCGGGTCGATTGGCCGTGATCGCCAGTTCGAGAACGGTGTCGTCGAGTCCCAGCACTGGGGCGATTGGCACACCTGGAGCCGGTACTTCAGAAACCAGATCCTCAAGAATGGCAATCCCGTCGACAGCACTGGTTTGGCCCAGCTCTGCGAGGGAACAGATCATGCCCTCACTGCGCACTCCTCGCAGCTCACCGGCTTTGATGGTGAGTTTCACTGCGGGAAGTACGGCTCCAACCTTGGCCACGGGAACATGAATTCCCGCACGCACATTGGCTGCCCCACAGACAATCTGAAGGGGAGCATCAGCTCCCACATCGACCGAGCAAACACTCAACTTGTCTGCATTGGGGTGCTTGTTCTTCTCCACGACATGACCCACCACAACGCCTTGGGCCAGAAGGCTTAGATCCTCAAGTTCTTCAACCTCGAATCCCGCCATGGACAGACGATCTCCAAGCTGAGCTGCAGGTTCATTCACCTGAACCAGATCCTTCAGCCAGGAGAGGGAAACCCGCATGGGGAACGATGACGTCGGTGGGGGATCCTACGGACTCTTTTGCTCTGGGGGAGTGACCGGGCAATGACGGGCAGCACTGTAGAGTTGTTGTTTCTCATTCGCTTCGCAAGCGCGGCGTAACGTCCTTATGGCCAAGAACAAGGGCGTCCGGATCGTTGTCACTCTCGAGTGCACCGAATGCCGGTCCAGCACCGAAAAACGTTCTCAGGGTGTATCCCGATACACCACCGAAAAGAATCGTCGGAACACCACCGAGCGGTTGGAGATCAAGAAGTT
>WTFZ01000139.1:0-6741 GCA_011523835.1 Synechococcus sp. CO36386bin_29
TTGATCAGGTTCGACTCGAGAGCGAGCGCTTCGGCTTCGCTGTCGGTCACGATGAATTCGATGTCACAGATCTGACGCACCATCAGCCGGATCCGAGGGCTGAGGTCGTGTTTGCTGCGGAAATAACTTCGTACGCGACTGCGCAGGCTCTTTGATTTTCCGACGTAGAGGAGACCGTCATCCCCATCCCGCATCAGATAGCAGCCGGGTTCAGTGGGAATCTCCTTGAGTCGCTGTTCGAGACGTTCCGGTTGCTCAATCAGAGTGGGCATAGGGCCAATCTAGAGCTGTTGGCCTGCATAAGATCCGCCTCGACTGCACCATCGTTCGGATGAAAGCGCTGTACCCAGGCAGCTTTGACCCTCTCACCCTTGGCCATCTCGACCTGATTGAACGAGGCGCATCCCTCGTCGATGAACTGGTCGTTGCTGTTCTGCAGAACCCCGGCAAATCTCCAACCTTCCCCCTTGATCAGCGTCTGCACCAGATCACCGCATCCACGCAACACCTCGGCAATGTGACTGTGATCAGTTTTGATGGCCTCACCGTGGCCTGTGCCAAAGAACAAGGCACACGGCTCATCCTGCGAGGCCTGAGGGCCATGAGTGATTTCGAATACGAACTCCAGATCGCACACACCAATCGATCACTCGATTCGGATTTCGAAACCGTTTTCCTTACAACTTCTGCTCACTACAGCTTTCTCAGTAGTTCAGTTGTCAAAGAAGTGGCCCGTTTCGGTGGTGCAGTTGAACATATGGTACCCAAAGTGGTGGCGGAAGACCTCGCGAGGTTCTTTAATTCGGCTTTCATCCCCCCGTCACGATGAGCGAGATCCGGTTCTCCGTACTCGACCAGCTTGATCTGCTCGAGGAGATCATGCTCGAAGGAAGCCGTATCCCCTTCAGCGGTGGCAGGCTCGTGAATGAGCAAGATGCGGTTGAGCTCCTGGATGCCATCCGTGAGGCAATGCCTTCACAGGTGACGCAAGCTGATCAGCTTCTGCAAAAACGCGATGATTTCATCGCAACTGCTCGCTCTCAAGCTGATGAGATCGTCACCAATGCCCAGCAGCAGAGAGAGCTTCTTGTCGCCCAGGCTTCGATCCGACAGGAAGCGGAACGGCAGGTCAATGAGATGCGTGATCAGGTTCGCCAGCAGTGCGAACAGCTTCTGACCACCACAAGAAACCAGGCTGCACAGATGGAACAGGAGATGCAGTCCAAGCAGGCTCAGCTGGAACAGCAGTACGCCAATCGCAGGCAGCAGCTGGAGCAGGAAGCCCTCCAGCGTCGTCAGCAGCTCGATCAGGAAGCCATTGAATTGAAGCGTCAGCTCACTGAACAGCATGAGCGCAGTCGTCAGCAGTCGCTTCAGGAACTCGATCAGATCCGTCAGGAAGGATTGAGAGTTCAGAAAGAGGCACAAAGTGAAGCAGAACGCCTTCATCAGGATGCATTGCAATTCCGTCAGCAGACGCAACAGCAATGTGAGTCTCTGATTCAGCGCAGTCGTCAGGAGGCCGCTTCAGTTCATGACGGTGCCAATCGTTATGCGGAACAGACACTCGGTGAACTTGAGCAGCGACTCAAGGAAATGTCTCAGGTCGTCCTTGCTGGCCGTCAGGAACTGGTGAAGATTCAGACAGGTCGTGTCGAAGCCCCAGCCATTGAACCGAGCGAGTCGAAAGCTGTTCCGATCAGTCGCGCTCGCCGTTCATCACGGATGAGACAGATGAAGGGCACGGGCTGAGTTTCAGCACAGAGCGAAGAATCTGACCGATCACTGTGTTCGGTTGGATCGACCCGTTGGAGATCATGCTCACGTATCGGGGACCATCAGCGGTTTGGAGGATGCCCGAAATGCTGCGAACTCCACTGATGGTTCCAGTCTTTCCACGGAACCGTCCATCAATTGCTGTTCCCCGGAAATAGTTTCTGAGAGTGCCTCGTCGTCCGGCGATGGCCATAGACGCCTGGTAATAAGGAGCGTAAGGATGCTGATCCATGCGCATCAGCAACGCCGCGATGGTCTGACTGGTGACTCTGTTGTTGCGCGATAGTCCGCTTCCGTCAGCAATGCGTAGACCTCGGATGGGCAAGCCTTGTTCCCACATCCACCGCTCCGTTGCTCTTGAGGCGGCCTTCACATCCCAGAGATCGGCCGCCTGACGCATCAACACCTCCGCTGTGAAGTTGTGACTCTCAGTGTTGGCGAGACTGAGCAGTGCATGCATGGGAGCTGATGTCTCTTCGTGTAGCACCACCATGTCTTCTTCCTCATCACGATCGGAGATCTCAGCCATGCTCAGCGGTTGAGCTTGCTGGATGCGTACTGCGCCTCCACGCCTTCGCACTTCTGTCTCGAATAACCGCTGCAGGCGAGCGTAGGGATCGCTGATGGCACCACCAACTGCGTTACTGGTGAGAGCCAGCCTTGTGATTGGAGCTCCGTAGGCATAACCGCGATCAGCAGGATGCCAGTCAACTGGCCACCAGTTGCGCCTGGGCTCCTCCCGCACCATCAGGTTGACCAGACCTGGCGTCATGCCGCGTGAACCTCCCTGTCGAAGTGCGGCGAGCGCAAAACGCTGCAGACCGGAAATACCGAAGTCTGGATCCCCTTCTCCGTTCAGTTCCATGGACCCATCCGGCCGTTGGATCAGACGCGTTTTCAACCTGAACTCGGGACCGAGACGATCCAGAGCAAAGGCCGTGCTGATCAGTTTCTGATTGGAGGCAGGAATGCGGGGGATCGTTCCATTGACATCTCCGAGAACGTCACCGTCGCTGTTGAGAACCGTGACTGACCAGACCTTTGTCTCCAATCCAAGATTGGCCTGAAGAGCCGTTTGCAAGCTCGGACAGGACCTGGTTTTCTGCAGCTCTGGAAGCGGTTGCTGAGTCTCCGGCTCTGGCGGAGCGATCAAGGGAATGACTTCAGCTCGGACACCGGTTTGAAGGGTTCCTGCCAGAAGGGCGGAAGCAAGGATGCGCGTCTTCATTGCACGTCGATCCCGCTGACGACTCCATTGAGCCGGTACAGGCGGCCGTCGAGCTCCACGGGGGTCCCGATCTTGAGTTTTGTGCCAGCCACGACAACACCAGTCGGCGTGACGGTGGCATCGCTTCGCAGGACGAATCGAGCATCCAGCAGTCCTTGAATCTCCCGATTCGGATCAGCAGCGGACACGACACGTCCGTCGGGTTGGACAGCAACGAGTTGTCTGCTGATGTCGTCAACACGAATGAGTTCAGCACTGCCTGCAGGCTGATTGCGAATGACGAGGTTGGTTCGACCGTTGTCAAGGGCTTGCCTGATCAGACCAGCGGAGTCTGCGACCTTTGAGTTGCGCACATCAACACTCACAACGACGGCTTTCATCGAGCCTGTCGCCCTGGCAATCGTGTTGCTGAGTTTGGGGCTCCAGAGCACGCCGACAACCGCTGCTACCGCGATGACGGCAGCCGCTGTATCAATTACCGACAGGGAGCGGAAACGATCCTTGATGCCCATGAAGCTCAGAGGGAGCCCGCACACTAAAAGTGTTGCGGCCTGTGATCAACCTCTGAGATCGTCAACCAATCGATCCACAGCTCCAAGGGTCTTACGCAAACCATCAGCCGATGGACTGACTGCCTCATCGATCTGTTCTGAATCAGGGCGTTGTTCGAACATCTGAATCCACCGGTATCCATCGGGATCACAGCGGAAAAGATTCCATTCCTTCTGACGTTCCAGCATCAGTGCCCCCTGAGCGAGGGGCTCCAGGTGGAATGCGGTGGTCCAGGTAGATAGAAAGCCGCGGCGTCTGGAACGGGCCACGCTGCCGATACCTACCCCGGCATCCTCAAGCCGTCCATTCACAAGAACCACCGGCTGTTTCCAGAGGTTGCAGATTGCTTCAACGGTTTCGTAGTCGCTGGGTTGGGCGCCAACCAGCAGGAGCAGTTCGCCACGATCCGCCCAGGCCGGGTCCCTTTGGAGCTGCATGAAATCAACGCAGCAGGCAGCGAGATCAGGAGCATCGCGTTTGGCGAGGGCTGCCGCGCCAGCATCGGGAAAAGCCACCAACAGAGGGGAGCTGCCCTGGCGAAGCGTCCTTGCCAGACGCAGTGCCGGAGCCATGACGCGAAGGCCTTCAAACCGCCAGCTCACCATCCAGCGCCCTCGCCGTGACCCACCAAGGACAGCCTCCAACGCCGCAACCGTCCGCTGTTCGGCTTCGAGAAGATCTGCTGGTAGTCCTGCGCTCACGGGCGATCACTGCGACTCCGCCGGAGCGTACAGGGATCGATCCATCAGTCGTCACAACAGGCCTGCAACGCGCGTTCAAAACGCTCCACGATGGTTTCGATCTGGTGGTCGGCGTTCCAGAACCCGAGGCTTAGCCTTATTCCCGAGCGTCTCATCTCGCTAGGCAGCCCCATGGCCGTCAGCACGCTGCTGTCTGTGTTTCGACCCGACGAGCAGGCACTGCCACTGCTCACAGCCAGACCCTGTTGGTCGAGAGCTCTCACCATTCGCCGACCTGACAGTGGCCGGCCTGAAGGAGTGCGCAGAAGAAGTGCCAGATGATGCGGAAGGCGTTGTTGTGGATGACCGATCGCTTCAATACATGCCGTCCGGCAGAGCCGGACTTCCAGTTGATCCCTGAGTCCCCGGATGCCGTTGCCGCTGTCAGGCAGCCCTTCCACGTCACTGCGTTGAATTTGAGAGAGGGCCTCCGCCATTCCGGCCAGCAACATGGTGGATTCGGTTCCACTGCGCAAGTTGTTCTGCTGGCCGCCACCAGTCAAGAGGGCGGCCAGCTTCTGTTTCCAGGCTCTGCGAACCAGCAGCAGGCCCACACCTCTGGGCCCCCCGCATTTGTGGGCTGATGCCGTGAGTAAATCAACCGGCAAGGTGTTCCAGTCAGGCAGGGCCTGGCTGATCACTTGGGTGGCATCTGTGTGGAAGGGGATTCCGTGCAGCTGGCAAAGGGCCCCGATCGTCTTCAGAGGTTGAAGCGTGCCCACTTCACTCTGTCCCCAGATCACGGAGACCAGACGCGTTGGTGGACGCAGAAGCTCCTCGAAACGATCCAGTTGGATGAATCCCTCTGAATCCACAGGGGCCATCGCTAGCTCCCATCCCAAGGGGGTCAATGCCTGAGCCGCAGCCGTGACAGCTGGATGCTCGACAGCGGAGATCAAGATCCGTCCTGGCGGTAGAGAGGACGCCAATCCGCGGATCCCGAGATGAATGGATTCCGTGGCTCCTGAAGTGATCAGAATCTCGTCGGCGTCGGCGTCCAGCAGTGAACCGATTTCGACCCTTGTGCGTTCCAGGGCTTCCGCTGCAGAAAGTCCATAGGAGTGCAGGCTGGAGGGATTCCCCCAAGCCTGATTCTGAAGATCCTGAATCCTTCGCTGAACACCCGGTCGCAGGGGTGTCGTTGCGCAGGCATCGAGATAGATCGGGGGGCCCGCCTCAGCCTTGTCCATCACGCTGGATTCGGGACAGGGTGCGCTGTTCGAGGGAATCTCCAGCGAGATTGATCATCGAATCCAGCGATGTTGACTCCAGGAACGCCTGAACCCTTGCCTGTGCTTCCTCACGCAAACAACGATCAGGTTGCCTGCAGCCATCTCTGCAGTCGTTGGCGCAATCCAGAACCGGAGGTTTGGAGGCCAGCGTGGATTCAGGTCCCGGTGTTGACTCGTTGGCACGACCTTCGGGCATCAGATCTGGATTCATCACACCATCGAAAACAGCGACAGCAGGTCCGGTCATGAAGACCGAGCCGTGTTGATCCGGCCAGCTGATACCCAACGGTCCGCCTGGGAGGACGACAGTTGCTTCACTGTCGCTGAACCCAAGCAGAAAAGCGGCCACAAGTGTGGCGCAGGCACCCGTGCCGCAGGCCAGGGTCGGGCCCGCTCCTCGTTCCCAGACACGAATCTCAAGATGCTGACGGCTGTGAACTTTCAGGAAATGAACGTTGGTTTTCGCGGGGAAGTTCGGGTCGCACTCCAGCTGGGCACCGAGTGCATCAAATGGAATCGCCTCGAGGTTGTCCACAGGAACCACCACATGGGGATTGCCCATGCCTACGGCAGCTAGGGAGAGAGTGAGACCTTCACAGGTGACCTCACCGCGTGGGAGCCCTTTGTCGTCTGGGCTCAGCAGCGTTGGAATGGTCTCGGGTGCCAAGAAGGGTGAGCCCATATCAACACGGATCTGGCCGTCCTGTTGAAGCTCAGGAATGATGAGGCCTGCTGGGGTTTCAATGGTCCAGCGTCGACCGGGCTGATCGCCATCGCTGTCGGCGAGGAAGCGGGCGAGGCAGCGGATGCCGTTGCCGCACATTTCTGCTTCTGAACCATCGGCATTGAAAATGCGCATGCGCAACTCGCCCTGCCCCTGGGCAGGGAGCGCAAGGATCAGACCATCGCCTCCGAGGCCGAAGCGTCGATCGCAGATTCCTCGCACCCAGTCAGAATCGGGGGAGCTGATGCACTCAGCAAGTCGGCCATCACGGCCTTCCACCAGGATGAAATCGTTACCGAGACCTTGGTACTTACTGAACTGCAGCATGGCGCTTCGTTTCCCTGATTGATCCTATGGAGCCGACGAGCTTTGATCCGAGTCTTCCGGGAATCCGTCTTCTTCAATCCTGGATCCGCGACAAGCGCACCCTCAGTGTTGAACTGAGTGACGGGAGGCGTATCGATGGTCGTCTGTCATGGCAGGACCCTC
>WTFZ01000139.1:6841-8015 GCA_011523835.1 Synechococcus sp. CO36386bin_29
CCGATCTTTATGCAACCCGTTCACCGGAGCCCGGTCAGAAAGCCTTTTACGCCCTCTCGATGTTTCCCTACCCATCGGGAAGCCTGCACATGGGCCACGTGCGCAATTACGTCATCACCGATGTGATCGCGCGTGCTCAGCGCATGCGTGGAGATGCCGTGCTTCACCCGATGGGCTGGGATGCGTTCGGACTTCCTGCTGAGAATGCAGCGATCGAGCGTCAGATCGATCCAGGGATCTGGACCGATCGCAACATCGAACAGATGAAGGCACAACTCGGCCGTCTCGGTCTGTCGATCGATTGGTCCAGGGAGCAAGCCACCTGTCATGCCGACTACTACAAATGGACTCAGTGGCTGTTCCTCGAGCTCCTGGACCAGGGGCTGGCTTATCAGAAGGATGCGACGGTCAATTGGGACCCTGTGGACCAAACCGTTTTGGCCAACGAGCAGGTCGACAGCGAAGGACGTTCCTGGCGTTCTGGTGCCCTCGTCGAGCAGAAGAATCTGAGGCAGTGGTTCCTGCGGATCACGCGTTACGCGGATGCTCTTCTCGATGATCTTCCGCGACTGGAAGGATGGCCTGAAAGGGTCCGGACGATGCAGGCCAACTGGATCGGACGGTCCATCGGAGCGGAAATTGATTTCCGCGTGAACGGCCATGACGACACAGTGATCACCGTGTTCACAACACGAGCCGACACGCTGCATGGGGTCAGTTACGTGGTGCTCGCTCCTGAGCATCCTCTGGTCGAAGCACTCACCACCGACGATCAGCGTCTGCCCGTCGCCGCGTTTCGAGACCTGGTGGGCGAGCTGAGTGCTGATGAACGCACTGCGGATGACCGACCCAAGCGGGGGGTTCCCATCGGTGCCACAGCTGTGAACCCGGTCAACGGCGAATCAATTCCGATCTGGATCGCCGATTACGTCCTTGCTGGCTACGGCACAGGAGCCGTGATGGGAGTGCCAGCTCATGATGAGCGTGATTTTCTATTCGCACGCACCTACGAGCTCCCGGTGAAACGGGTGATTCAGGCCGCAGGCGCCAATGAGCACCTCAGTGATGGTGAGGCATGGACAGGACCAGGAATTCTGGTGAACAGCGGTCGGTTCGATGGCCAGTCCAGCGACGATGCCCGGAAGGCGATTACCTCCGATGGTCAGGAGCGGGG
>WTFZ01000039.1 GCA_011523835.1 Synechococcus sp. CO36386bin_29
GGTCTCATTCAGCAAGCGGTCCAGATGGCGCGGGTCCTCAGGGATCAGCTCCTCATCGACAGCATCGAGGCCATGCAGTCCCCCGGCGGTGACGCCTGGGTACGGGTGATTGAGGCCTGCGGCCTGACAGCTGGAGTGATCGGGGGACTTGGAGGAGCACGCTGCCGCACGGTTGCAGCGCACGCTGTCCACAACGGCCTCACCCAATTGCAGGCTTGCCATGAGTCTCTTCATGGCGAAAAGGTGGGCTTTGGAGTGCTTGTTCAGTTGCGTCTAGAAGAACGTCTGGGTGGTAACCGCTTGGCAGAACAGGCTCATCGCCAATTGCTGCCCCTGCTCAAGCAACTCGGACTTCCAGTGAGCCTTGCCGATCTCGGACTGTCCAATGCCAGCTTGAGTGACCTTCAACAGGTCTGCGAATTCTCCTGCCGTGAAGGGTCCGACCTCCACCATCTTCCCTTCCCCGTGACACCCGGGGTGTTGCTGGAAGCCCTTGTCGGAGCAGCAGAACCCAGCGTTCGAGTGCCTTGAAAACCCAATTCGAGGCCATCCGTTCCAATCTTTTGGATCCCCAGGCCGTCGCGCTCTGCGATCAATTGCAATGGTGGGACATTCCTGAACTCGGAATTGAGGATCCATTTCCTGTCGCCGTTCTCGGCCAGGGGCCACCGCTCTTGCTGCTCCATGGATTCGACAGCAGTTTTCTGGAATACCGACGTCTGGCACCACTTCTGAGCAATCGATTTCAGCTGTTTATCCCCGACTTGTTCGGTTTCGGTTTCAGTCCAAGGCCACGGACCTCTCAGTACGGCAGAGAAGCGGTTCTTCTCCATCTGCAGAGTGTTCTGGAACGAATCCCCGGCAACCATCCGATCGGAGTCGTCGGCGCATCAATGGGGGCAGCTGTTGCGGTAGAGATCGCCCGTCATCAGGCCGAACGGATCAACACACTGCTGCTTCTGGCACCAGCTGGACTGACCGGACGTCCGATGCCGGTGCCACCACTCCTGGATCGACTCGGCGCCTGGTTTCTCAGCCGTCCAGGCGTTCGCCGGGGTCTTTGCCGACAGGCGTTCGCCGACCCAGACACGGATGTCGGCCCTGCAGAAGAGCAAATTGCATCCCTTCATCTCCAATGTCCAGGCTGGAGTGAAGCGCTGGCGGCCTTTGCCCGCAGTGGTGGATTCTCGGGTAGCGGTCACCCACTTCCGCAACAACCCCTGCACGTTCTCTGGGGAAACAATGACAGGATTCTGCGGGCCGGTCAGAAACAGGCGTTAAGCGCCCTTCTTGAGCATCCGGTGGAATGTCTCGACAACTGTGGCCACCTTCCACACATTGACCGCCCTCAGGACGTCTCGGAACGGTGCAACACTGTGTTCCTGCCTGCTTGATCCATGTCAACCCCCAGTTCTTCAGGCCCGGTCCTACAGCTTCTGGCAAGTGGTCTGCAGCGATGGATCCGCTCCCAGTGCGACTCCGTTGAAGAGTTAAATCTTTCGCTGCAAGGTTCTGCCTTCGCTTTATTCAAAGGCCGCCTCAAAGGTGTGACGCTGCAGGCCAAACGTGTCCAGTTCCAGCAACTGCCACTAGCCAGGGCTGAACTTCAATCGGGAGAACTAAGGGCTTCGCTGCGGCCGGGTCAACCCAATCAACCGGTGCAATTCGAAGAACCTTTTCTGATTTCTGGTGAAGTCGTGATCTCGGGTGTCGAACTCAACCAGGCTCTCGCCAGCGACCGCTGGCGCTGGTTGGGCGATCTGCTTTCAGAGCGTTTGATGGGTCTGACGCCCTTGAGATCCCTCACGATTGACAACGATATTCTCAAGCTGACTGCTGATGTCATCACCGGGAACGATCCCATTCGCCGCAGTTTTCGCCTGAATGCCGAGCAGGGAACAATCCGGGTTGATCACTGTGATGCGGAGGGAAGCATGCTGATTCCAATGGATCCTGCGATACGGATTCAAGACGCCCGCCTCAAGGCCGGGCAGCTCTTGTTGAAGGGAACAGCCAGCATTCAGCCCTAGGAGAGAACCGGCAGCCCAAGGGTGACGGCATAAAAAACGACAGCGGGAGTGAAGAGATAGCTGTCAATGCGATCCAGGATTCCCCCATGACCTGGCAAGACGTCGCCGGAATCCTTCAACCCAGCATCCCGCTTCATCATCGATTCGGTGAGATCGCCCACAAGTGCGAAAAGCGCGACAAGGGCGCCGAGACATCCACCCATGAACCAACCGAAGGGCCACATCAAAAGCCCACCAGTACAGGCACCGATCAAGATGGAGGAGATGAGACCTCCATAAGCACCCTCAATCGTCTTGCCGGGTGAAATTGGCGACAGCGGACGGGCCCCGAAGCGACGGCCGATGGCATAAGACCCGATATCGCTTGCAACCACCATCAGGCAGGCGGCAAAGGTGATCAGCAAACCGGAGCTGATCCATGATCCATGCATCAACTGGAGCACCGGAGCTGCATCTGCATCCATCAGATTGCGAAGACGCAGCCAGTGGCTCGGCAGAAAGCCCAGATAGAACAATCCAAAAATCGATGCCGCAATGTCTGCGATGGATCCGGTCACAGGCTGAAGAATCAGCCAACCGCAGATCGCAGCACCTGAAAGAGGCAAAACGGCATCGGCAAGGTGAGATGCGAGTCCTCCGTTCACAGACCATTGGGTGCTGATGAGCAGAAGCTGGCAGGCCACAAGAGTTGTTTTGGTGGCAGGGCGCATGCCCTTGAACTGAGCCATCCGAAAGAACTCCAGCAAGGCGAGATGCACGATCACCCCAAGGGCGATGGTGAACCACCAACCACCCAAACCGACAACCACGATGCCGAACAAACCAGCCAGAAGACCACTGCTCAGGCGCTTGCCATCGACGCCTCTGCGCCTGGATGTCGTCGTACTACTTGAGCCGTCAGCAATCACCCGTTGGATCCCGCGGCCGATCAGGCCAGAACCTTCACCTTACCCGGCACTTGCTCGGGCCAGCGCTGGTGCTGCAGTTGCAGCCACTCCACCCGGGCCTGATCAATCCGCTCCCCGGGCACCAACAAGGGAATCCCCGGGGGGTAAGGACAGATCATCTCCGCGGCGATCCGATCAGCACTCTTCTGCAAGGGAACGTCCAAACTCGGAAAGTGAGGAACAGAAGAAGGGGATAACTCCGCAACTTGCACCAACGCAAAGGGAGGGGCTTCAACGGCTGAGAGCGCTGGACCGCCCTGTTCGGCAATGAACTGCTTCCAGAGATGCCGAAGCCGCGCTGCAAGCCCGCGATGCCTGGCAAACCCAAGACAAAGGGTCAGACAAAGAGGCTCCGGCAGCTCAGCGATCACCCCACGGTTCATGAACCAGCTGTCCGCCTCCAAACCACTGACCCCAACGATGGCGGTGTTCAGGATGAGACGCAGGGGGTCATCACTCCCATGGAACGGCACTCCATGGCGGTGCAAACCATCCGTGAGCCTGCGCCCGTTCTCAAGTCGTTGCTGCAGAAGTTCGCTCCATTGGCCTGACAACATCCAGTCCAGAGTTGCTTCACAGGACGCCAGCAACAGCGCACTTGGACTGCTGCTCTGCAGACGCATGAGGGACCGACGAACTGCCGTCGCGGCGATGCGTGTCGTTCTTTGCCAGAGCACTGCGGTCTGCGACAGCCCCGGGGCGGACTTGTGCAGGGAGTGCACCACGAAGTCGGCCCCAGTGGTCAGGGATGACGGCGGCAATCCCAACTCTGGGGAAAAGGCAAGGTGGGTTCCGTGGGCTTCATCCACCAGAACGGGCAGGCCATGAGCATGCAGACGGTCCACCAGGGCAGCGATCTCTGCGGAATATCCGTGATAAGTGGGGTGCACAAGCACGGCTGCTGCCAGGCGACAGCCAAGGTCAGGCAGGTCTGCAAGCGAGCGGCTCAAGCCATCGGCCGTCATGGCCCCGGAGTGGCCCCGTTCCTCATGGAATGGAACCGGCAGGAACACCGGCAGCAATCCCCCCAGTTCACAGGCGGCGAACAGGCTGCGGTGAGCGTTGCGGGGCAGCAACACAGCCTCCCCAGGCGCCGCCATGGCCAGAAGTGCTGCCTGCAGGAGGCCCGTCGCTCCATTCACGCCGAACCAGCAGCGATCCACCCCCATCTGTTCAGCAATCCTCGCCTGACTGTCTGCAACTGCGCCATCCAGTTCCAAAGGACCACCGATCTCTGGTAACTCGGGAAGATCCCAGCGGCCTGGCCGCTGACGCAGCAGACGTCTGAGAGGAGGTGGTAACGCCTCACCCCGGCCATGCACCGGTAAATGCAGAGCGAATCGCTGGTCTGAAGCGAGCAGGATCCTCAACAGGGACATGAGCACAAAACAAAAGACCAGAGCCGCTTGCTCGAACAGCGGCTACAGCTGAAGCGTGGCATCAACCATGTTCAGCCCATGGAGAAGTACCGGTACACAAAAGCCCTAGCCGGGAGCTGTGCGATCGGCATTGGCCTGGGTGTGGTGCGATTCGATTTCGCCATCGTGGGTCGACTGATGATCGAAAGCGGCCTCTTCAGCGCGTCATCCATTGGAGAACTGTCTTCGCTGAATCTGGCTGGATACATCCTTGGCTGCCTTCATCATTCCCAGTTGCGTGACCTTCGGGACCGTCGCATCACGCTCTGGATCGCCATGGTCATCGTTCCGATCTCACTCTTTTCTGAGGGGCTGAGCAGCACCCTGGCGATCCATGCCTTCTGGAGAATTCTGGCAGGCTGGGCATCAGGTCATCTCATGAGCGGAATCCCAAACCTGGCCACCCATGGCTGTGCGGATGGTCAGCGACGACGGGCCAGTGCACTGGTGATGGCAGGAGCAGGCATCGGAGCACTGATCGGAGCACTGAGTGTTGGCAGCCTGCCGATGGAAACCGCGCAACTCGGCTGGTTTGTGCTCGGCACAGTGGCTGTTGTTCTATCGATTCCGGTGGGATGCTTACTGCTGATTGGATTCCGAGACGAAGCAAAGCACAATCCCGAAGCTCCGAAAGCGCAGGGGGAAGAGTCCAGGGTTCCCGCATCGTCGTTGATCCCCCTGGCCGCTTTGACGCTGGGATACCTGCTACTAGGGGCGGGACAGACGCCCGTAGCGCTCTATGAACCCCTTCTTGTCAGTGAACGCCTGGGAGCGTCACCAATGATGAGCAGCTCATCACTGGCCGTCTTTGGCGCTGGCTGCACAACGGGATCCTTACTGGCCTGCACATTCCCGCGGCACTGGCCCACCATGGTGTTGCTGCCTGTCGTGGCTTGCCTTGGCCTACTCGGCAACATCCTCTTTCTGACTGGTACCAGCGCCGTAGGCCTGGGTGCAGCCACCTTCTGCGTGGGTGCCTGGATCTGGCTCACGGCCAGCCTCACCTTCGACCGTCTCAGTCAGCTTGTTGATCCCAGGCAACTGAGAACGGCATGGTCGTTGATCACCATGATTCTCGGGATTGGCTTCGCTTTGTTTGCGTTCGCAACATCGCCACTGGTCTCCCACCACATTGATGGAGTGATTTTGATCGGCGTCATCGTTGTGGGAGCGCAGGTCGCGGCTGAGCTGATCCAGTGGCTCGGGGATCGCAGGCAGCGGCGCCCTGGTTAAGCGAACTCTCTAGGATTTCGCGGATGCATTGAAACCTGAGCGTGGAGTCTGTGCGGTACAACCCTGGCCGAGATGCCCGTTGGCTGCTGCTGCGTCCTTGGATTGCTGTTCCCCGCGTGCTTCAGATCGTCTGGGCTCTGTCGGGATTGGTGTTGAGTGTGCTGATCCGGGGCAGCAGCAGCGATCCAAGGGTTCAAAAAAACCTGGCGCGCATGCTCTTGCGCACGCTCACCAACCTCGGACCTTGTTTCATCAAGGTGGGGCAGGCACTCTCCACCCGTCCCGATCTGATCCGAAGGGACTGGCTGGACGAGCTGACAAAACTGCAGGACGACCTTCCTGCATTCAGCCATGCCACGGCCCTGAAAACGATTGAAACCGAGCTGGGATCGCCGGCTGATCAGCTGTTCGAGGAGTTCCCTGACTGTCCTGTTGCCGCAGCAAGCCTGGGCCAGGTGTACAGAGCCAGGGTGCATGACCAGCACTGGGTTGCCGTAAAAGTGCAGCGCCCGAATCTGGTGTTCATCCTCCGGCGCGACATGGTGCTGATCCGGACCCTGGGCGTGCTTGCAGCTCCGTTCCTGCCGCTCAACCTCGGTTTCGGTCTTGGCGAGATCATCGATGAATTCGGCCGCAGCCTGTTTGAAGAGATCGACTATTGCTGCGAAGCCGACAACGCGGAGCGATTCGCAGCCCTGTTTGCCGACAACGCTGCGGTCACAATCCCCACGGTGGAGCGCTCACTGTCGAGCCGCCGGGTGCTGACCACCAGCTGGATCCATGGAACCAAGCTGCGCGATCGCCAGGAACTTAAAGCGCAACGGCTGGACCCGGCCGCTCTGATCCGAACGGGTGTGATCAGCGGTCTGCAACAACTGCTTGAGTACGGATACTTTCATGCCGATCCCCATCCAGGCAATCTGTTCGCACTGAGTGGTCGAAGCGGTGACCTCGGCCATGTGGCCTATGTCGATTTCGGCATGATGGACTCCATCAGCGACAGCGATCGCCTCACCCTGACGGGTGCCGTGGTGCACCTGATCAACAAGGATTTCGAGGCCGTCGCCCGCGATTTTCAGCAACTCGGTTTCCTCTCAGACAACGCCGACCTCGGTCCGATCATTCCCGCGCTGGAGGATGTGCTGGGGGGAAGTCTGGGCGATTCTGTGGGGTCCTTCAATTTCAAAGCGATCACCGATCGCTTTTCGGAGTTGATGTTCGACTACCCCTTCCGAGTTCCGGCCCGCTTCGCCCTGATCATCCGGGCGGTGGTGAGCCAGGAGGGGCTTGCCCTTCGTCTCGATCCGCAGTTCAAGATCATCGCCGTGGCTTATCCCTACGTGGCCAAGCGATTGCTGGCTGGCGACACCCATGAGATGCGTGAGAAATTGATGGAGGTTATTTTCGATGGCGATGGCCGCCTGCGGCTTGAACGGCTTGAAAGCCTGCTGGAGGTTGTTGGGAAGGAACAGACACAGATCGGAACAGAGTTGATCCCCGTGGCAGGGGCAGGCCTGAAGTTGCTGCTAGGGCGTGATGGCGGCGACCTGCGCCGAAGGCTTCTGCTCACCCTGATCAAGGACGACCGACTGGACACAACCGATCTGAAAAATCTCACAGGTCTGATGCGCAGGACCTTCGGACCCGCTCGCATCGCCAAGGGCATGCTCCAAAGCCTCAATCCACTCGCGGCCTGAGCTGTCCTCAGAGCCTCCACTCAGAGGTTCGACCGGTGATAATGCCTCCTTGCCCCAGTCATCCGGCTCCCCATGTCGATCGCACCAGATTTCGCTCCGATCGATCTTGACCAAGCCGACCTCGATTTTTTGTCTGGAGCATTCGGTGATCTCAGTGCTGATGAGATTCTTCTGGAATTCGCCCCGCTTCAGCAGCCTCCCTACCTCGTTGCGGGACTCGGACTGGCTATTGGCGTGCTCTGCGGCCTCACCTTTGCCCGGCTGGTTCAGAACCGGCTGGACGGCTGGAAAAACGATCGGCTGGCAATGCTTCCCCTAGGGAACGCGGAAACCAGTCTGAGTTTTGCCGGAACACTGATTGGGATCAGCCTGTTCATCGGAGGATCACTGCAGGTGTTCGGCTTCGCATCCGGAGCGGCCTATCTGATTGCCTTCCTGCTCTCGATGCTCACCGGAGGAGCGTTGTGGGTGCAGCTTGAGAGGTTGATGACCCAGGTGGAATCGGGAAATTTCAAGGCTGTCGACTTCGACAACTTCGACGAGTTCTTTTGATCGGAGCCGATGCTCACGCAGCCATCACATAATCCTGGAGTTCAAGAGGAGCTCTGCGCAGCATGTCCAGGCCCTCTCGCTCCAGTCGGCGAGTGCGATCTCGGCTCATCTTGAGGGTT
>WTFZ01000021.1 GCA_011523835.1 Synechococcus sp. CO36386bin_29
GCTGGGAGAAGGATCCCGCCCACGACTTCTGGCCTTCGCCTTGATGTCGGACCAAACCTCAGGGCGCTCCCCAAGCGGTGTCTCAAAGGCAGCGGCGATTGCATCGGTTGTGAGGTCGTCAGGCGTCGGCCCCAGCCCCCCTGTGGTGATCAGCACCCGGCTGCGCTCCGAGGCCTCACGCACGAATCCGATCAGTCGCTCACGGTTGTCGCCCAGCACCGACTGGCGGTAATGGGGGAGACCAAGGCTGGCCAGCTGCTCGCCAAGCCAACGCGCGTTGCCGTTGAGAATGTTGCCGAGCAGAAGCTCAGTCCCGACACAGAGAAGTTCAACCCCTGCGCTGACCCGACCCTCAGCCATGGTGCTGCGGGCAGTTCACCAGGTTGTCTTCGCGAACCCGCGGACGAAGGCGCTCAGCCTTGCGGGCCGTCTCCTCCATCTGCCGACGCCTCAGCTCAACCACGGTGCCCACGAGGATCGCCGTGGCCAGAGCCAGCCAGAGAAACCGCAGCTCCACGTTGGCGACCACCATGGCCAGTGCAGCAAGCCATTGGGTGAAGACGTAGATGAGAAGCACGGTGCGGCGATGGCTGAAACCGGCACGCAACAGACGATGGTGCAGATGGCGACGATCGGGATAGAAGGGTGAATGGCCCTCGCTGAGCCGGCCCATGATCACAGCGGACATATCGGCCAGAGGCAGAGAGAGGATCAGTAGGGGCAGCAGAAGGCTGACGGTTGTGAGCCCCTTGGCGGGGCCAACGATGCTGACGGCAGCCAGGGTGAAGCCGAGGAAATAGGAGCCGCCGTCGCCCATGAAGATGCGGGCGGGATTGAAGTTGTGGCGCAAAAACCCGAAGCAGCACCCTGCCAGTGCCGCCGCCAACAGACCCGCCGCAGGCTGATTCAGCGAGAAACTGACCGAAAGCAGACCAACGGCAGCAATGCCTGCAACCCCGGCTGCCAACCCATCCAGACCATCCAACCAGTTGATGGCATTGGTGATGCCGACCAGCCAGATGACAGTCGCGACAAGGCTGAGCAAGGCGGGAAGAACTATCGGAGACGCACCATGCGTCAGCCAGGGCAGATCAATCGCACCGATGCGCACCCCCTGAGACCACACCACCATGGCCACGGCGATCTGGCCTGCAAGCCGGGGCCATGGGGAGAGCGCGAAGAGATCATCCGCCAGACCGATGAGAAAGAAACAGAGCGAACCGGCGAGGGTGGTCCAGATCAGTTGGTCGCGATCCGGTGCCAGCAGACCAAAGCCACCCAGGGACCAGGTCACAGCGAGAGCCGCCGCAAAACCGAGCACCATGCCCACTCCGCCGAGACGCACCATGGGAACCGCATGCTGCTTGCGCGGATCCGGTTGATCGGTGAGACCGAAGCGCAGACCGAGCCTGCGAATGATCGGCACAACCAGTGTGGTGATCCCGGCTGCGATCACCACCGTGATCACAGCCACTGCGAGAGGAGAGCCCGCGAGGGTCACAGAAGACTCCGAGACGAGATCACCAACGAAGGGTGACAGAGGTTCAATCTAGGCAGCCTTTGCCGTGGCTTCCATGGAGTTCTGGGACAGTCAGGCAAGCGCCGGCACCGGAGCGGCGGCGTCCCGATAGAGGGGAAAGCGCTGACAGAGAGCGAGGACCCTCTGCTTGCATCGCGCCTGCACCGCATCGTCGTCGGGGCTGAGAAGACGATCCGCGATCACGTCGGCCACCTCTGCGAAGGCCTCGGCATCGAATCCACGGGTGGTGAGTGCCGCAGTTCCCAGCCGCAGTCCACTGGTGACGAAAGGGGATTCGGGATCGAAGGGAACCGTGTTCTTATTCGCGGTGATGTTGACATCACTCACCAGCAGGTCAGCGACCTTGCCGGTCATGCCGATGCTGCGCAGATCGAGCAACACCACATGGTTGTCGGTGCCGCCACTGACCACATCAATCCCCCGTGCCTGAATGCGCTTGGCCAGGGCCTGGGCATTGGCCACCACCTGGCGGCTGTAGACCTTGAAGTCGTCCTGCAGAGCCTCGCCGAACGCAACGGCCTTGGCTGCAATCACATGCTCCAGTGGTCCTCCCTGCGTGCCTGGGAACACAGCTTTGTCGAAGCGCTTGGCAAAGTCGGCATCGCGGCAGAGGATCAACCCTCCCCGCGGACCACGCAGTGTCTTGTGGGTCGTTGTCGTGACGACATCACAGTGGGGGACGGGAGTCGGATGCACACCCGCAGCCACAAGACCGGCGATGTGGGCCATGTCCGCCAGCAGGAATGCGCCGACCTCATCGGCAATCGCACGGAATGCGGGGAAATCGATGGTGCGTGGATAGGCGGAATACCCGCAGACGATCAACTTGGGCTTGTGCTCGAGAGCCAGCTTGCGGATCGCGTCCATATCAAGACGCTGTGTGTCTTTGTCGACCCCGTACTGGACGACGTTGAACCACTTGCCGCTCACGTTCACAGGCGAACCATGGGTGAGATGGCCGCCATGGCTGAGATCCATGCCCATGATCGTGTCGCCGGGCTGCAGCAAGGCCAGGAAAACGGCGAAATTGGCCTGGGCACCACTGTGGGGCTGAACGTTGGCCCAGGCTGCGCCGAACAACTGCTTGGCACGCTCGATGGCCAGCTCCTCGATCGCATCAACGTGCTCACAACCGCCGTAATAGCGCTTGCGAGGAAGGCCTTCGGCGTATTTGTTGGTCAGCACCGACCCCTGGGCCTGCATCACCGCCCTGGAAGCGAAATTCTCGGAAGCAATCAGCTCCAGGTGGGTTTCCTGGCGATTCTGCTCCTGGTCAATCAGGGCCGCGATGGCCGGATCGGCGTCTGAAAGGGCAGCGTTGATGGGTGCTGAAGCGCGCTCAGACATGGTTGAAGGCCGGCTGTTGACGAATCGTAGGAAATGACTTCCTCAGGCCAACGGAGTCAAAAAAAACCGCCCCGGAGGACGGTGAAAAGCGCGCCTGGAGAGATTCGAACTCCCGACCCTCTGATCCGTAGTCAGATGCTCTAATCCGCTGAGCTACAAGCGCCTGCGCCTGACTATCTGACCTCATCGAGGGACCCCACGTCAACCATCGGGCCTGTGCGACGCCACAATCGAAGCACTGCTCACTGAACAGGCACTGCCCCGATGCCCATTCGCTGGTACGGCCCGGCCAATCCCGAGGATCCGATCTATCGGCACTTCAACCGGATCGTGAATCTCACGCTTCACGCCGGTGTGTTCGCCGCCGTGAACAGCGGGCTCTGGTTCGTTCAGGGGATGCGGCACCCCTGGACGCACCTGGCCTGGCTCACCGAGGCCTGGCTGGTGCTCTGGATCATCCAGCTGCTCAGCGTTCTGGTGCAGAGGCCCACGGAAGCGGAACGCTCAGAGGCACCAACCCCATCCACCCAGAAAAGACCATGAGCATCGATGCGTCCGAGCTGCGCGAGCTGACCGCCGCTCTTGGGGATCGGTTGTTTCTGCAGGTCGCCGGCTGGCACCTCTACCTCGGCGATGCCGGCCTTGCCGAAGCCCTGGCGATCGAATGCAGTGCCAGGCTGGATCAGGGGAGCGCGATTGCGGCGCGCCAGGCGCTGGAAACACTTCAAGTGCCGATTGGAGGCGGCAGCGGCAAGCTGCCAATGGCCCGACTGATGCCAGCGGGTCAACTTCGTGATCTTGAAGAGATTCTCGACGAGCACTCCCGATAAGGTTGCAACAACTCGGGAGTGCCCGTGCTGATCATCGAGGTCACCAATGCCCGTCAGGTGGTGCGTCAGCGCATCGGCAAACTCGGCGAACGCCTGATCGGCAAGGTTGTGGACGCCGAAGCCCAGGTGGAGAAGGCCTTGATCCAGGAGATGGAAACGGCGTTCAAGGAGTTCGGAATCGAGGCCCGAATCCTGTCGGTGCAGGGTCCCCAGGTGGTGGGCCGCCAGCAGCTGGAATTACCGATTCAGGTCAGGGAGGAGCGCAACGTCGTGCTCAGCGACGACTGAACCGCCGGGTCAGGGAGCCGGCGATCTGGCCGATCTCATCAACACCGAGCACTGAACCCATGCCGGTGTACACGAGAAGCCCAGCAGCGGCTGAGAGGCCAACCTGCAACAACAGCCCGAAAGAGCTCGGAGGCCAGGACACTGCGTTGCTCAAAAGCCAGGCGGAACA
The DNA here is from genome assembly GCA_011523835.1 of Synechococcus sp. CO36386bin_29. Classification (GTDB taxonomy): domain Bacteria; phylum Cyanobacteriota; class Cyanobacteriia; order PCC-6307; family Cyanobiaceae; genus Synechococcus_C. The sequence goes on from WTFZ01000021.1 coordinate 4,175, forward strand.
GCCGGCCAGGAACGCCGCCAGGCAGAGCCGGACGCCGTCCATGGCCCAATGCTTCAACGGCAGCCCGCGCAAGCGTTGTTGCAGACAGAGCAGTAAGACGACGCAGCTGATCACGTTGATCGCCACCGTGGCCAGCACCAGGCCTGGGGCACCGAGATTGAAGGGCAACTGAGTACCCCAGGGCGTTGGTCCCCCCACCAAGGCCCAGTCGAAGAGCACATTGAGACCGATCCCCGCGATCGAGAGGCGAAACGGTGTCGTGGCGTCACCCAGGGCATAGAAGACACGCACGAGAACATCGCGAGCCAGATAGGCCGGCATCCCGACTCCGTAGGCCATCAGCAGACCGGTGACCAGCTGAACGGCGCCCTGATCAAAGGCACCACGGGCGTAGATCAAGGCCACGATGGGAGCACCGAGCACCACAAAGAGCACACCCAGAGGCAGCATGCTGCCTGTGGAGAGCACAAGTCCCTGGCGAATTCGAGCGATCAGCGCGTCACGGTCAGCAGGGGCCGTCAGCCTTGCGAAGGTGGGCAACAGAGGCACCAGCAGCGCGTTGGAGATCAGACCAAGTGGTGTCTGTACAAGGAGATTGGCGTAACCCAGGCCGGCGGCAGCGCCGAGGATTCCCGAGGCGAAGAACAGATCCGTGAAGACATTGATCTGAAGCATTCCTGAGGAGAGCGTGGCTGGACCCATCACCCGCCACACCTCCCTCACTCCGGGATGGCGCCAGTCCCAGACCAGCTGCGGACGGATCAAACGCTGTCGAACCAGCGCAGGCAACTGCAGCAGCCACTGCAACAAAGCCCCAACCAGCGTTGCCAAAGCCAGCACGACCCCACCACGGATCGCGAACTCGGGACGGGCAACGGAGTCGCCAAGCTGCCACCAGAGCAGACCGACGCCGATGATCAGGGACACGCTCGACATCAGCGGCGAAATCGCCGGAATCCAGAACTCGTCAGCAGCATTGAGGGAACCGAATCCCAGCCCGATCAGACCGGCGAGCAGAGCCATGGGGGCCATGACCTGCAACTGAATCACCGCGTTCTGATGCAGGTCCGGCGCAAGCCCTGGGCCCACCAGGGTGATCAGGGGATCAGCGGCGACCACCAACGCCAGGGTGACCAGCAACAACAGAGCACTCACAGTGGTGTTGAGGGCCGCGAGGATATGGGCCCCCTCCTCACGGGGACGACGACTGAGCACGCTCACCATCGCGCTGTGAAACGGGCCGTTGATTCCACCGAGAAGAATCAGCAGGAATCCGGGCAGCACATAGGCGTAGTTGTAAGCGTCGTAGGCCGCACCGACGCCGAAGGCAGCCGCAATCACAAGCTGACGGACGAGCCCTCCCGCCTTGCTGAGCAAGGTGCCGTAGGTCACCACCAGGGCAATGCGCTTGAGAGATCGGGCCATCGCGGCATTCTTGTCCGCATCGGAGCCGCTGGACGCACCTGGGGGCCACCATGACCACCAACCCTGATCCGTCCGTAGCTCCATTGATGCCTGGCTCTCCCCTGCTCCAGTTCGAACCGCTGCATGAAGGTGTGCTGATCAAGCGCTACAAGCGCTTTCTCGCTGATGTGCGCTTGAACGACGGCAGCGAGGTGACCGTCCATTGCGCCAATACCGGTCCGATGACCGGCGTGCTCATCCCGGGTCAGCGGGTGCGCCTCCGCTATGCCCCGTCCCCCAAGCGCAAACTCGCCTGGACCTGGGAACAGGCTGAAGTTCCCGGCAGCGACGGTTCGCTGTGCTGGGTCGGTGTCAACACGGCGCTTCCCAATCGCTTGATCCGATCAGCCATCGAAGCCGGATGCCTGACCACGGAACTCGGTCCGATCGCCTCCATCCGCGCTGAGGTGCCCTACGGCAGGAACAAACGAAGCCGCATCGACCTGCTGCTCCAACCCTCGGACGGTGCCGAGGATCCTCGTCCGATCTATGTGGAGGTCAAAAACACCACGTGGACCGAGGGCTCATTGGCGCTGTTCCCCGATACGGTCACCGAACGGGGGCAGAAGCACCTGCAGGAACTGATGGATGTCGTGCCAGAGGCCAGAGCAGTGCTGGTGCCCTGCCTGAGCCGACCGGATGTGACGGCGTTTGCACCTGGCGACAGCGCTGATCCTCGTTACGGAGAGCTGTTTCGTCAGGCCCTGGATGCCGGCGTCGAGGTGCTGCCCTGCAGCTTCACGTTTCAGGCTGACCAGGTGTGCTGGACCGGCCTGCGCGCTGTGAAACGAAGTCAGTGAACCCATCAGCGAATCAACCAGCCCTTAACAAAACGAATCAGAAACGCGCTCCCCTGATCGCCGTTTTTGTAGCAAGCGCAACATGGAAAAGGTGCTCTGACGAGCACTTTGGATTGCGGCAGTGGGATTCCCACTGATTTGCAGCCCTGCTTTTCGTTTATGACAACTGCTCTGCACCCGCCATCCAGGCGGAGCAAGCGGCTTCAGGAAGCAAGTCTTCTTGAAGGTCCGATGCTTCTCCTCCGCAGCATTCGCGGATTCAGTTCCGACCGCTCACGCCTCTGGCTCGCCACTGTTCCTGTGGCGCTGTTCGGCCTCGGCATCTTCAACCTTTCGGCTCGTGCAGCCGAGATGCCTGAGCTGAACGCAGCCTTTCTGGCCAACAACCTCTGGTTGCTGGTGGCAACCATCCTGGTGATCTTCATGAACGCCGGCTTCGCGATGGTCGAAGCAGGTATGTGTCGTCAGAAGAACGCCGTCAACATCCTTGCCAAGAACCTGTTTGTGTTCGCCCTTGCGGTGACCGCGTACTGGTTCTGCGGCTACGCGCTGATGTACGGAGATCCGGTCGTCACCGGCTGGCTGTACTTCAACCAGCTCTTCTTCGACCCCAGTGTCACGCCTGAGCTGATTGCGGAAGGCGGTCTGGTTCCGTCCGTTGATTTCCTCTTCCAGGCTGCGTTCGCAGGCACAGCCGCCACGATCGTGTCCGGACTGGTGGCCGAACGCGTCAAGTTCGGTGAGTTCGTGATCTTCGCTCTGGTCCTCACCGCCTTCATCTATCCGATCTCCGGTTCCTGGCAGTGGAACGGTGGCTGGCTGAGTGAACTTGGTTTCATCGATTTCGCTGGCTCCTCCATCGTTCACTCCGTTGGTGCCTGGGCTGGCCTGGTGGGCGCCATGCTGCTTGGCCCTCGCATCGGCAAGTTCGTTGATGGCCGCCCTCAGGCCATCCCCGGCCACAACATGGCCATCGCCACCCTCGGCGCTCTGATCCTGTGGATCGGCTGGTACGGCTTCAACCCCGGTTCCGAGTTGGCCATGGACCAGTACGTGCCTTACGTGGCTGTGACCACCACCTTGGCTGCTGCTGGTGGTGCCATCGCTGCCACCATCGTCTCCACCCTGACCTCCGGTAAGCCCGACCTGACGATGATCATCAACGGCATCCTTGCCGGTCTGGTGAGCATCACCGCAGGTTGCGGAAACATGACCCTGGTGGGTTCCTGGGTTGCTGGTGCCGTCGGCGGCATCATCGTCGTCTTCGCTGTGTCCGCTCTCGATGCCTCTGGCATTGACGATCCCGTTGGCGCCTTCTCCGTGCACGGTG
>WTFZ01000036.1 GCA_011523835.1 Synechococcus sp. CO36386bin_29
GGAACGGCAATTGATGACGCTCTGCAAAACGCCTGTGGCTGACTGCATCGTCTCCACTCACTCCCCACACTTCAGCTCCCAGCGCTGTGAGGTTGGCGTGGTTGTCCCTGAACGTGCAGGCTTCCGCTGTACAGCCAGGAGTGTCGTCCTTCGGGTAGAAGAACAGCACAAGAATCCGATTGCTCACATCCTCCAGACGGCGCATCTGACCGTTCTGATCTTCGAGAGCAAAGCCCGGGGCCACATCGCCGGTCTGCAGAGCCATGAATTTTCAGCACTTAAATCACCCTAGGAAGCTGGGGTTGATGGCGAGAGAATGAATCCGTTGAGATCTGATGACCCCCTCCCATGACTGACAGCGCCCCGATGTCCGGTCAATTGGATCTGCTGCAGGGGTTTCAAGAGCAGTCCCCGCCTTCGCGCTCGATCGAGCAGCCGTCCGTCGCCGCTTCACCTCCAGAGGTGCCGCCATCCCGTCTGCTGATCGTTGACACGGAAACGACAGGACTGGATGCCGAGTGTGATCAGTGCCTCGAACTCGGCGCCATCCTTTTTTCCATCCCCCATCGTCAGGTTCTGGCTCAGATGTCCTGTCTGCTGCCGGTTGATCGCAATCCCGCTGAGGCGATCAACCGGATCCCTGCGGAGGTGAGTCGTCTTGATCAGCCCTGGGGTGAGGGGCTGGTCTGGTTTGAGCACATGATGGCGAGCGCCGATTACCTCGTGGCACATAACGCAGCCTTTGATCGGCAGTGGTTCGGTCTCGGGTCGTTGCCACAGGCAACACGTCCCTGGCTTTGCACCCTTGAAGATGTCCGTTGGCCCGAAGAGCGCAATCTCAGAGCCAGGCCTTCGGTGATCGACCTTGCTCTGGCCTATGGAATTCCTGTGTGGTCAGCGCATCGGGCTCTCACCGATTGCATCTATCTGGCTGAGGTGTTTCAACGCTGCGAGGACCTCGAACGCCTGATCGCCCATGCGCTGGAGCCGCGCCGACTCGTGCGCGCTCAGGTGTCCTATGACCAGCGCCACCTGGCCCGAGATGCTGGGTTCCGCTGGAATGATCCCGTTAAGGGTGCCTGGGCCAGGCGGCTTTCGGAGCGAGAAGAGCAGGAGCTCCCCTTCAGCGTGGTGCCGGTGGAGGCTGCGTTGCCCCAGGCATCCTGATTTGCTTCAGCAGTCCGAAGCCTCACGGGTTGTTTGCGGGGAGGTTTCGTTGCCTCGGCCACCCTGATGGCATGAACGTGTCGACGCAACGCCACTCCGTACGTTTACGCCTGCAGCGATGGCAGCAGGTCCGAACCTGGGCGCGTCTGATTCGGGAAGCGGAATGCCTCTGGCACGTGGACGTTCGCGAGCTGAAACGTCTTGGAGCACTTGAATTATCCCAGTTACTGAATGAAGTTCCGTCCTGTCAGCGAAGTCGCGTGAATCGTTGGCTCACCCGCTACAGCGTTTCGACCCGTCTTCCTTTCGAGACTGTTGCCACCCGGTCGCGATCTTGCAGTTCGCCTGACACCAAAGATGAATTTTATCGGCCCTGAGCAGATTTTATATCTCCCTTAACCTACTGCTAACGACCAAATCAGTCTCGGTTAGCTACTCCTAAGACGCCGATTTCTTCCAGGCTTCCTATGAGCTTCGCTAAGAAGGCTCTTATCATTTCCTCCTTACTGGCTTTTGGAGCTGGCGTTTCCGCTTCTGCCGCTGATCGTCTCAATGCTGCCGGCGCGTCGTTCCCCGCCAAGATCTATCAGCGCTGGTTCGCAGAACTTGCTAAGGCTGGTGGTCCTCAGGTGAACTACCAGGCCGTTGGATCCGGTTCCGGTCGTAAGGCTTTCATCGACCAGACCGTGAACTTCGGTGCTTCTGACGATCCGATGAAGCCCAAGGACATGGCCAAAGTCAAGCGCGGAGTTGTGCAGATCCCCATGGTGGGCGGCACCATCGCCTTCGGTTACAACAAGCCCGGCTGCAACCTCAAGCTGACTCAGAAGCAGGCTGTGCAGGTGGCGATCGGCAAGATCACCAACTGGAAGGAGCTTGGCTGCGCTCCTGGCAACATCACCTGGGTGCACCGTTCCGACGGCTCCGGCACCACCAAGGCATTCACCAACTCCATGCAGGCCTTCTCCTCTGAGTGGACCCTGGGCACTGGTAAGTCCGTTAAGTGGCCCGGCAAGAACGCTGTAGGCGCCAAGGGCAACCCCGGCGTTGCTGGCACCATTCAGAACAAAGTTGGCGCCATCGGTTACGTCAACCAGTCCTACATCAAGGGCAATGTTGTTGCCGCTGCTCTCCAGAACAAGTCTGGTGAGTTCCTCAAGCCTTCTGTGCAGGCCGGTGCCACCGCACTGAACGGCATCAAGCTGGATTCCAACCTGGCAGGCAAGAACCCCAACCCTTCCGCCAAGGGTGCTTATCCCATCGCCACCCTCACCTGGGTGCTGGCCTACAAGACCGGCAATGGCAAGAACGCTGATGTTGTCAAGGAAGCCTTCAACTTCATGCTGAGCGACAAGGCTCAGAACCAGGCACCCAAGCTGGGTTTCGTTCCTCTGAAGGGGGCCATCCTCAGCAAGGCCAAGGCTGCTGTGAACAAGATCGGCAAGTGATTCCCTGAATCACTGTCACTGATTCGATTAACGAGGAGGGGGCAACCCCTCCTTTTTATGTTTCCTTTGTCTTTCCGAACTTTTAGGGGAGTCTTAAAGCACTTATCCCCATCCCTTTGCCCGCAGGGGATGTTGTGCTCCATACACTTCGCTGTATCGAGAGCTTCAGCCATGGTCTCTTCTCCTCAGTCCGTTTCCAGCCGTCGAGAAGGGTTCCGAGAGCTTCTGGAAAACAGTTTTCAGAAGCGCAATCTTGTGCACCTTTCAGCTGGAAGTGTTGTGCCGTTGCTGAAAAACAGCATCTGGCTTGTGGTGAGAGGCATGGTGAAGTTGGGGGCGGTTTCGGTTCATGGTGACGAGCTGCTTCTCGGGCTTGCTGGTCCAAACGAACCGTTTGGAGAGCCTCTGAGCACGGTGGAAGCCTATGAAGCAGTGACACTGACCGACTGTGATCTCCTCTGTGTGACTCTTGCAGAGGTGCATGAAACACCGGAATTGGCCAGGGAACTTCTTGACGCTGTCGTTCTTCGCTATCGCCAATCGGAATATCTTCTCTCGCTCCTTGGTTTGCGTCGTGTTGAGGAGCGCGTTCGGGGTTTTCTTGAGCTATTGGCCCAGGATTACGGTGTGCCTTGTGATCAAGGGTTGCGTCTGAATCTTCGTCTGACCCATCAGGAAATGGCGAGCGCTTTGAGTACCACAAGAGTGACAGTGACCCGTGTGATCGGTCTCCTCAGGGACGAGGGCTGGCTCAAGATTGATTCCCAGCGTCATCTCGTGATCACCCACCTTCCCAAGAAATAATTCAACGGGATTGTCAGCCCCTGACTGTCTCCCTAAGACAGATTGGATGGCTGAGGTTTGTGACTGATTCGTCTTTTCCACTGGTGACGACGCTGTTGCACGGTGTTCAGGGGTACTGGATTGCAGGGTTGGTTTTTGCTGTTGTCTTTTCACTCTTTGGTGTGCAGGCGGTTGATTCCTCTGCAAAAGGATGGAGTCACCCGTTGTTCCGTTTGGTGATCATCCCTGGAGTGTCACTGTTCTGGCCGCTTCTGCTTGTGCGCTGGGTGCGTCGTCAGGGACCACCGAGGGAGCGCAATGCCCATCGCCTTGCTCTGAGGCCATGATCCGGTCCCATCGCATCACGCACAGACGGTTGTTTCCGCTGATCGCGGTCCTCGCTCTTCTGTTGTCGGTCTTGGCGCTTTCTCTCCGTCCGGCTGTCCCTGTGTCGTCCTCTGCATCGGCTCCCCTGTTTCAAACGCTTGGATTTGCAGGTGAAGCCCTCTCCGCTTCCAGAAGCGTGCGGGTCAAGGTCAATGGAACCCCTGTCCGGCTGGCCTATCGGCTCTCACGCTCTCAACAGCCAACGCTTCTGATTGAGCCGCAAAGGATCATGCCCGAAGCGCAGGTTCAGGTTCTTTGGACCCCGGGCCAGGTTTCAGAGGCAATCATCCCTTCCATTCAATTTCTCGGTCAGCTTTCCGGCGCCTCGTCCCTGGTCTTGTCACTGCCCACCGAGTTCTCGCCTGATCGTCCGGGACAGCTTGTGTTCCAAAGCCTTCCCCTGGCCAAAACTCTTGGAACAGTTGATCTGGCAGACCTTTCATCCACGTTGTTTCAGGAGGTTCGCTGATCATGGGCCACCCGTATCAAGCCGTTCAGTGGACCCGCAAGAAACTGATCTACGACGGAATTCTTCTGGCTCTGGTGATGGGCTATCTGGTGGTTTTCACCCAGGTCACCTACGCCTTGAACCGAGCTGTCGGTTCCGTTGCTGAATGGCAAGGGGTTGAAATCAGGGCTTATGGAAGCGCGGCTTTCATCCTTCTCAGCATCATCCTCTGTATCGGTCCCCTCAGTCGTCTGAACAAGCGCTTTCACGTGCTGCTGTTCAATCGGCGCCACATGGGGGTTCTTGCTTTCCTGCTTGCACTGTTCCACGTGCATGGCTTTCGCTTTCCATCGCAGCCCTTCGCAGCGCTTGGACTGACCGTTCCCAGACTTCCATTTCAGTTTTTCGGTGCTCTTCCCTGGTACAACGATTTCGGCGATATCGATCCCATCGTTTCCCTTTTCGTGGGGAATCGCCATTTCGACAGTGTCACCTTTTTTCCCTTTGAGCTTCTCGGTCTCGGGGCTCTCCTGGTGATGTTCGTGATGGCGGCGACCAGCCATGACTTCTGGCTTGTGAATCTCACCCCTCCGATCTGGAAGGGAATTCATATGGCTGTCTACGTCGCTTATGCACTGCTTATCGGCCATATTCTTCTGGGTCCTCTGCAGACCAACCGTGACCCTTGGCTTACGGCTCTGGCTCTGGTGTCATTCGTCTGTGTGATCGGGCTGCATCTGATCAGTGGCTGGCGGGAACGCAAAGCTGATCGTCCGCTGGCCTCCAATTCGGAACCTCTCGCCATCGAGGGGTATGTGGATGTGATGGCCCTGGAGGATCTTGACGATGGGTTCGGAACTCCCGTTGTCATCCGTGGTGAGCGGGTTGCCCTGTTTCGTCAGGGTGATGCGGTGTATGCCCTCAGCAATGTCTGCGCCCATCAGAACGGCCCTCTGGCTGATGGGCGTCTCAGCCATGGTTGTGTGGTTTGCCCCTGGCATGGCTGGGAGTACCGGATCGAAACCGGTGTCTCTCCACCGCCTTTTGAAGAGCGTGTCCCGGTGTTTCCTGTTCGGATTCAAGAGGGTCGTGTGTATGTGGCGCTGCAGCCCGTTCTCAACGCCGTGAGCTGATTCCTTTCATGTCCCAGCGCAATACCCCTTTCTTTGTTCACTACCTGCCTCTGCCGCCTGAGCTGCGTGCTTTTGTGATCTGGCTGGTATTCGGACTCAGCGTTCTCACATTGATCCTCTCGATTGTGGTTCCAGCTCTCCAGAACCAGTTCGGTCCTGGCTGGAGGCAACCAACCCGGGAGATCAGCGGACTGCTCCTCGATGGTCCTGGGGCACCACAACTTTTGATTCCCAGGCCTGATGGTGCTGGTGAGTCCGCCTATTCCAGGGTTCTCCTCGCCAGTACCCGTAAGCTTTCTCCTCCAGCTTCAGTTCTTGACAAGTCCGGTGCATGGGTCACCCTTCGCGGCGCCCTGTTTTCCAACGGCAGCCTGACAGTGATGAACACCAATCGTGCCACTGTTCTCGATGAACCCCTCTCGAACCAACCGGTTCCCACCGAACCGAATGTTCTGGGAAAATTCACGCTCAGAGGTGAAATCATCGATGCCAAATGTTTTTCCGGTGTGATGAAACCCGGTGCAGGCAAGACCCATCTCGGCTGTGCTGTGCGTTGCATCAGTGGTGGAGTGCCTGCGATGTTCCATACACGCAATGCGCAAGGTCAGGAACTCGATCTTCTGCTTGTTGATGAGAAAGGCAACGCGGTCAACGACAGGGTGCTTGATCGTGTCGCATTGCCTCTGGAGATCCGCGGTGAAGTGCTGAAGTTGAATGATCTTTTGCTTCTCCGTGCCGATCCTTCTGGATACCGCACTCTCCTCTGAACAGGTCTGTTCTCTTTTTGCCGATCGAGTCCATGCTTTCTCCCCAGCTCGAGGTTCTGTTCTCGCGATCTCTGGCGTCACTTCGCCCGGTCATTGTCTCGTTCCTGATTGTCCATGCCATGAGTCTCAGTGGTGGACTCGATCAGGCCTTGTCGCCGTGCAACGTGCTTTTGGTGGGCAATTTCTGCGCCGCGATGCTGGTGCTGACATTGTTCAAGCCAGCCTCCATTCTCAGGGAAATCTCTGAGCTTCCGTTGCCGATCAAAGGGCTGATGCTCCTCGATGGTGCTCTGACGGCACTTATTTCGGCATTGATTTTTACAGGTCTCGAGTACACCACTGCCAGTAACGCCATTCTCATCGGCAGGATGGCTCCTGTTCTTTACGCCTTGATTGGTGCTCTTGCCCTGGGGACAGTTTTGTCCAGGCCTGTGTGGATCGGCAATGGTTTCATCATTGTCGGCGTGTTGATGATTGTGCTGTTCAGTACCGGTGGCAATGTGAATAAGGGTGATGCGATGATGATTGCCTCGACATTCGTGTTTTCGATCGTTTCAATCATCGGGAAAAAGCTTGTCGCAAGAAAAATCTCCATGCCTGTATTGCTGTTTGCCAGGAATCTTTCAGGCAGTGTGATTTTCTTCTTTGTCGCGATGTATCTGTTCGGTGTTCATCACTTCGCCGACGTATTCGCTGGCTCTTTGTGGATGGTGATGCTGGTCTATGCCGGCCTGATCATCGTTGTATCCCAGTGGCTTTGGTACAAGGCTTCCGGAGAGTTGAACTCCGTAAGCATGGGGCGGTGGGCGTCTCCTGCGCCATTGGTTGGCCTCACGTTTGCGTACTTTGTCAACAACAATGTTCCTGACAGTAAGCAGCTGATTGCCGCCGTTGTGATTCTTGTGGGGATTGCCATCACCACCTTCGGTAAACCGGCTCCAGCTCCGCAGGTTGTCGAAGACAAGCGTGAAAGCAACAACAAAACTGATCTGTTGATGCAGGGAGACAATGTTGTCTCACCGTCGGTATGACGGTCCGCGTTGGTGTGATCTGCGATGCCCTTGCGTATCGCGATCAGCCGGGGTCTGACGTCATTCGCTTTTATCAGGCCCTGGCTCAGGATCACGCGTTTGAGTCGTTTCACCTCCCGTTGTCTGCTCTGAGAGCCGTCTTGGCATTGGGAGATCTCAGCAGTCTTCCCGCACTTGGTCTTTGCGATCGCGTTGCAACGTCTCTCTGGAGCGAGACTTCGACCACCGCTTTGCAGCCGGTGCTGACCCAGAAGTTTGAGCTTCTGTTCTGCAGAACGCTGAAACCCTTTCCGCCTCGTCATCTCGAGCTGCTTCGCCAGCTAGAGCCTCTGACGCGCTTCCTCAACCGGCCCTCCAGCAAGATCAGGCAGCTTGCTTCCTGGTTTCTTTCCGATATCGCTGGATCCTTCACCCCGCCGTCACGGCTGATCCGTTCGTCAGAGGGTCTCGCTGATGGCTTGGAGGAGTGGGGCGACATGGTGATCAAGCGTCCGAACAGTACCCAGGGTCGTGGGGTGTACAGGCTGAGTCGTTCCGGTCACGGGGACATTCTTCTGAGTCAGGGCCATCGTCCGGTGGAGACGTTGTCTGCTCTGGAGGACGCCATGGTCTTGATCGGTGATGTCTCTGAGGAGTGGCTGGCCATGCCGTTCCTTCACGGCACATTCCGTGGAGACAAGCGTGTGCTGGTCGTCGATGGAGAGGTGATCGCCGGGTACCGTCGCCGATCACGGTCGGGTCACTGGATCAACAATGTGTCTGTGGATGCCGACTGTGTCCTTGAGCCGGTTTCCGCAGATGAGCGCTCTGTTGTCGCAGCAACGGCGCCGGCGTATCGCGCGATGGGGATGCGAATCCTGGGATACGACTTTCTCACGGGTCCGTCCGGTGAGCCCGTGGTGAGTGAAATCAATGTCGGCAACATCGGTGGCTTTTCAAGGGTGACGGAACTCGGGGGTCCCGATGCGATGCAAGAGCTCCTGGGGTGGATGCGGCTCTTTGCCGAGGGGGATGGGGAGGCCTCGATAGAGCCTGCTCAGGACCATCATGCGGCGGCGATGGCGGCCATTTACCAGCAATCCGTTGATCAGGGTGGTGTCACGATGGATGTTGGGCTGTTCACGGCTGACGCCTTTCGTCAACGCTTGATCGCCTGTGGGGAGAGGTCCGGCTTCTGGGTCATCTGCCGGCAGGGCGAGGTGCTGGGCTGGACAGAGTTGAGGGCCTATTCGCCGCGTTGGGGCTATCGCTTTACAGCAGAGACATCAACCTATGTTCATGCCTCAGTCCGGGGAAAGGGGTATGGATCAAGGCTTCAGCGCTTCGTGATGAGCCAGGCCAGGGAAAAGAATTATCGACATCTCGTTGCCAAAGTTGTGTCGACGAATGACCGAAGTGTGACCTTTCACCTTCAACACGGTTTTGAGCATGTGGGCACTCAGAAACAGGTGGGTTTTCTTGGCGATTCATGGCACGATGTCGTGATACTTCAATGCCTGCTGGTGTGAGATGACTTTGCCTGGAGCTGTTCTTGGCATGTCTCAGCGTCTTCAATCGCTGATTGCATCAATTGGAAGCGAGGTCCCCGAGAGCCTGCAAGCCCTCGAACGCTGTGTCTCCGAAGCTGGACTGGAAGAGCAGGATCTTCTTCCCTGGGCAGACTTTAACCACCCTGTTGCAGATAGTTATGGCCGTCGTCTGATCTGGAAATCTGAGTTTGTTGAGCTCATGGTAATGAGCTGGGTGCCTGGTGACTTCAGTGCAATACATGATCACGGAACGGCGCACTGGGGCGTTGTTCAGTCTTTCGGACCTGCCACACATTCTTTGTATCGGCTTAACGGCACTCAACTTGAATTCAACTGTCAGAGTGATTACCAACCTGGTCAGATTCAGACAGTGGATCACCGGTTGATTCATCAGATGGGAAATGCCAGCAATCGACCATTCCTCAGTCTTCATCTCTACGCCTCTCTTCATCCACTGAGCACGATCACGGCGAATGCCCGTGTCTTCGATGTGGTGAACAGCTTGATCCAGTTCACCGATGGAGGTGTGTTCTTTGCGTTGCCTCCTGAGCTTGTGAACCGTCAGCTCACGGGGCTGTATGCCGATCCTGCCCTCGTCAGCACTCAGCGTCGTCTGCGTGATGCTCGCTTGCAGGTGATGATGGCCCACGCCTGAACAAAAAAATCCCTCCGAAGAGGGATTCTTTGCTCTGAAAGAGACGGTGAACAATCGGAGCGGCGGGATTTGAACCCACGACCCCCACTACCCCAAAGTGGTGCGCTACCAAGCTGCGCTACGCCCCGTCAGATTCAAGTTATCACAAGGCATCCACAGCCTTGATCCTCCTGCGGATGCGCACAAGAAGGCGGTTATTCAGCGTGTCTCTCGAGTCGCCTGCGTACCCCCAAAGGTTCAATTCACTGGACAGTTCACGCAGCTCTCGCATCGACATGGAGGCGAGCTGCAGTTCCGGCAGGGTTCTCCAAGCGCGAGAGGTCATTGGCAGGGCATTGCGCGCTCCACGACCTCCCAGGCTGATCGTGCCGTCAGCGATCCATTCCGGGATCAACACCACGAGCACAGCAATCAGTCCATAGAGCTCGACCAGTCCCTTTGGGAGTGGATGGAGGCGCCGTCTCTCCGTTGTCTTGCTTGACTTGGACACAGGGTTTCAGAGCTCAGAGCGCGAGTGTTCCGGTCTTGCCGGGACCGCGTTCGATCCCTGGCCCGGAATCACGCCAGAGGAAGGGCTGTCCATCCGAGGACGGAGGTCGGAGGGAGAACGCCAGGGCGAACACCAACAGGATCGTCGCGGCCAGGATGGCAATCACCCAGCGGTCTGGGAGGGTTCGGTTCATGGGTTCAGCGTGATCGGACTGTTGTCACCACGCAGCACGCAATGGCTGATCGACCAGTCGTAGTGACTCCAGACCTTCTCTGGTAACCGGTAGTCGGCACCATCGAAGTTGCCCAGGCGGATCCCTGTGGGCATCGCTGAGCAATAGGGTCTGCTCCCTGGTCTCGCCAGGTACTGCTGGTGGTACGACTCGGCGAAGTAGTAAGTGCGATCTGCTGCGATCTCCGTGGTGATTTCACCGTGACCAGCAGCCGAAAGTGCGTTCTGATACCAGGCGCGGCTGGCCTCCACCATTTGCATCTGACGGGCCGTTGTGGTGTAAACCGCTGATCGGTACTGGCTGCCCCTGTCGTTGCCCTGTCGATTCCCCTGGGTGGGGTCGTGGCATTCCCAGAACAGCTTGAGCAGATCACTCACGTCGAGGGCAGGGGTGCTCCACACCACGCGCACTACTTCAGTGTGTCCAGTGCGTCCGCTGCAGACCTGGTCGTAGCTCGGATGGTCGGTTTCTCCGCCGGCGTAGCCCACGGATGTTGAAATCACGCCCGGGAGTCTCCAGAACCCTTTTTCAGCACCCCAGAAACAGCCGCAGCCGAAGACAATCTCCTCCTGATCTTCCATCAGTGGAGCTCGCAGTGGTGATCCCAACACAACGTGGCGATCGCCATCGTTGCCCTGCTCGCTGCTCCCAGCGGAGCCTGTCAACCAGTTGGGGAGCATGCCATGGACGTAACAGAACCCAAATTAGGTCGTTGTCACTGGATCCAGGCGGATGTGGTTCAGCAGAGTGGTGACGAAGGCGAACAGTAGGAAGGGCAGGCTTAAAACCAGAATCAGGCCCACCCCCACCAGGGCGAAAAGGGGTCTTGAGGAGCCCATGAGTGCCAGGCCTGATGCAAGGCTGACGAAAATCACGGCCATCCAGGCCAGGATCTGACCGTAAATATCACCGAACGTGAGCGTGCAGCGAATGTGAAAGGGGGTGGCGTTGCCTGACGTCATGGTTCCAGGGCATTGACCTCAGCTAAGCGGAGGGCGGGAGCTTTGTCCGCTGTTCGTTGCGCAAGCTTTGCTTCAGGCCACTGATTCCAGTCGCTCCTCCGCTTGTTCCCGCTCCCAGAGACGTCGGTACAGGCCCTGTTCTCTGATGAGCTGGTTGTGATGTCCTTCCTGCACGAGGCGCCCCTCATCGAGCACAAGAATCCGGTCGCACGCGGCAGCGGCCGACAGCTGGTGACTGATCATCACCACGGTTCGCTGGGTCTGACGTCGGACCGACTTGAGAATCTCCGCGGCCGTGTTGTTGTCCACGCTGGCCAGGGCGTCATCGAGCACCAGCACAGGACAGCGCATCAGCAACGCTCGTCCGAGTGCCGTGCGCTGACGCTGTCCACCGCTGAGGGTGATCCCCCGTTCTCCGACCAGCGTGTTCATGCCGTCCGGGAATCCCCTCACATCACCCAGCAGTCGGGCCTGCTCGGCCGCGGATTCCACCCTCTCCAGGGATGCTTCAGGGTTCCCATACCGGAGGTTGTCGGCCAGGGAGTTCGTGAAGAGATAGCCCTCCTGCGGAACCAACGCGATCTGAGCGCGCAGATCGTCCAGGCGGAGTCTGGTCACGTCCTGGCCGTCGAGGAACAGCTCTCCCGCCTGGACATCCACCATCCGGCCCAGAGCTCTTGCGAGTGTTGTTTTGCCACAGCCAACGGGCCCCACCACGGCCACGAGTTCTCCAGCGCTGATGCTGAAGCTGAGTTCGTGCAGGGTGTCCTTGGCGCTGTCTTCGTAACGAATGCTGAGGTTTCGGGCTTCCAATGCGCCGCGCACAGGTTGTTGCAGCTGGATTGGCTGGCGACTGTCGCGGATCAGAGGTCTGCGGGAAAGAAGTTCTTCCACCCGTTCAAGGCTCACCTGACCTGTCTGGAAGGTGTTGAGAGTGAAGCCCAGCAGTGCAGTCGGGAAGACCAGTCGCTCCACATAAAGAATCAGCGCGACAAGTCCGCCAATCGAGAGAGTGCCTTGCTGCAACTGGCCACTGCCGAGTGCCAGGAGGAGGAGGAGTGAGATCGAGGAAATTCCCTCGAGCAGTGGAAAGAGAGTGCTGCGGGTTTTGGCCAGCTGAACGGCGGCATCCCGATAGCGCCGGTTCCTAGAGCTGAACGCAACGAGTTCCTGATCTTCCTGGCTGTAAATCTTGATGGCAGCGATGCCCGACAGGTCTTCCTGAATGAGTTCGCTCAGCCCTGCGAGGGCCTCCTGCTGGCGACGCTGCTGATGCATCATTCGCCGACCGAACAGGCGAACGGATCCCAGCATCACCGGGTAGAGCGCGATGGCCGCCAGGGTGAGCCCAGGGTTGATCGCCAGCATCGCCGGCAGAGTGAAGGCATAGGCCAGCGCTGTGTTCGTGAGGCTGAGCACTGCAAAACCAAGCAGCCGGCGAACGTTCTCAACATCACTCGTTGCCCTGCTGATGACCTCGCCGCTGCCTGTTTTCTGAACCCAGCCGGGCTCTTGCCGCAGCATCTGATCGAACAGTTTCTGGCGCAGTTCAACTTCCACCTGCCTTCCGACTCCAAAGACAAGTTGTCGGGAGATCAACCGCACCACGCCCATCGAACTCGCCAGCAGAACGATCCAGCCGGCCTGGGTCAGAACATCCGAGAGAGCGAAGTCGTTCTGAAGGTCATCCACCACTCGTCGCACCTCAAGAGGGATGGTGACGCTGAGGATGTTCACCACCACAAGCGCAATCGCACCCAGAGCAACCGTTCGGCGATGGGGTTTCAGATAGCGGCCGATCAGGTCGAGGCGGAAGGCGGCCATCGGAGAGGCTGAGCAGACAACAACCTAGGCATCGGCATGCGGCAGGCTGCTGCGACCTGCAGCCCAGTCGTGTCTGAATCCGATGATCAGAATCATCCGCTGGAAGCGATTGATCGCCATACGGTGGATCGTCTTCTGGCCTGTGAGCTCCCTGGCGATCAGGACATCACCGACCTGGCAAGACTCTTCATGCGTTACGAGACGTTCCCAGGGGCCGAATCCCTCCGCAATGATCTCGATCGGGTCCTGACCTTCTGGTCGATCAACCGTGATGAGCTCAACAGACGAGCCCGCGAACTCTGGTCCTCAGGATTTCGTCCTGGTCAGTCGGGTGCTGACGAGGTGGGATCAGGATTCGACGCGCAGCAATCCGAGGGCACTTAAGACGGTGACGCGCTGATGCGAGCGCATCTGGTCAGGGCATCAATCCTGAGTAATAGTGGATACATCCCCATCATCCGGCCCGGAGTGCTGAAGCACCCGGGTTTTTTTCTGTTCTCGGCTAACGCCCTGACCGCCTGAAATCTCTGATTCATGGTTCCTTTGCCGACTCCCTGGTCCAAGCGCCTGGATCATCTCCTTCAGGGAGGTGTCTTCAGTCATGCCGAAGCGACGGAATTGATGGAGGCATGGCTTGCGGAAGCACTCACCCCTGTGCAGACCGGCGCGTTCCTTGCTGCCTTGCGCTTCAGGGGCGTGGACGGAACCGAACTGGGAGCCATGGCGGCGGTCTTGCGTCAGGCCAGCCCGCTTCCTTGTGAACGACCATCACTGCGCATGGTCGATACCTGCGGCACAGGAGGCGACGGTGCTGACACGTTCAATATCTCCACAGCCGTGGCCTTCACAGCGGCCGCATGCGGCGCCAACGTGGCGAAGCATGGCAATCGCAGCGCGAGCGGCAAGGTCGGTTCTGCTGATGTCCTCGAAGGGTTGGGTCTGCATCTCAAGGCTCCTGCTGCTCAGGTTGTCGAGGCTCTTCCCACCACCGGGGTGACCTTTCTGTTTGCACCTGCCTGGCATCCGGCCCTGGTGAATCTCGCTCCACTGCGCAAGAGCCTTGGTGTGCGAACGGTGTTCAACCTGCTTGGCCCCCTCGTCAATCCGTTGCGGCCCGATGGTCAGGTTCTCGGGGTGGCGACGGAGGATCTGCTCGATCCCATGGCTGAGGCTCTGCGTTTGTTGGGGCAGGACCGGGCCGTGGTGGTGCATGGTTCAGGCGGTTTGGATGAAGCTTCTCTGGTTGGTCCCAACCCAGTGCGCATTTTGGAGAAGGGCCAGGTGCGTTCGGAATGGATTGCTCCGGAGTCTCTGGGCCTGCACCAAGCACCGCTGGAAGCCCTGCGTGGCGGTGATCTGCCTCGGAATCAGTCCATCCTTGAGGAGCTGCTGAAAGGGCGCGGCAGCCAGGCGCAGAACGAGGTGGTGGCTTTCAACACAGCGCTTGTGCTTTGGGTGGCCGGTGTTGAATCCGATTTCAAGCAGGGTGCGCAGAAGGCTCTCTCTGCTCTCGCCGAGGGTTCTCCCTGGTCTCGACTGGAGCAGCTGCGTGTTGCTCTGACCCTCGCCAAGGAAGAATGACATTGTCCGGCAAATCCAAGGGATCGGTTCAACAATGACTGCAGCCTTATCCGGCAACCCGGCGATGCTGATGCTCGCTGATGGAACCGTGTTTCAGGGCCAGGCCTGCGGCGCTGCTGGCACGGTTGTCGGAGAGGTGGTCTTCAACACGGGGATGACCGGGTACCAGGAGGTCATGACGGACCCCAGCTATTCCGGACAGTTGGTGACGTTCACGTATCCCGAACTGGGAAATACCGGTGTGAATCCTGAAGATCAGGAGGCTGATCAGGCGCACGTGCGCGGACTGATTGCCCGTCAGCTGTCACCTGTCGCCAGCAACTGGCGCTCGAAGCAGACCCTTCAATCTTGGCTGGAACAGCAGGGTGTGGTCGGGATTCAAGGGATCGATACCCGGGCTCTGGTCCGCCATCTGCGTGAAACGGGCGCGATGAACGGAATCATCTGCTCCTCCGGGCGCACTCCGGCCCAACTGCTTGAGGAGCTTCGCGCCGCTCCCTCGATGGAAGGGCTCAACCTCGCGGAGTGTGTGTCGACCCCCAAGGCATACAGCTGGGAGGAGCCTTGCCGCGTGACGTTTGATCAACGTCTGCAACAGGGTCGCAGTCAACATCCCTTCCGTGTTGTGGCAATTGATTTCGGGATCAAACGAGCCATCCTTGACCGGTTGGTGGCCCACGGTTGCTCTGTCACCGTCCTTCCGGCCTCGGTTGATCTGAACACTGTGCTGGCCCATCAGCCTGAGGGTGTCTTTCTGTCCAATGGGCCTGGTGATCCTGCGGCCGTGACCCATGGCGTTGAACTGGCCCGGGGCCTGATTGCGCAACACAACCTGCCGCTGTTCGGAATCTGTCTCGGTCACCAGGTTCTGGGTCTGGCTCTCGGTGGTGAAACGTTCAAGCTCGGCTATGGCCATCGCGGTCTCAACCACCCTTGCGGCACAACAGGGCAGGTGGAAATCACCAGCCAGAACCATGGATTTGCTCTTGATGCCTCAAGTCTTCCCCAAGATCAGATTGAGGTCACTCACCTGAATCTCAACGACCGCACAGTTGCGGCGATGGCCCACCGTCAGCAACCGATCTTCGGCGTTCAGTACCACCCGGAAGCCAGTCCAGGTCCTCACGATGCAGACCATCACTTCGCCCGATTCGTCACGCTGATGTCAGAACGCCGTTGAACCGTGGTCTCGACTGGAATCGATCCCTACACTTCGCACGATGCAATCCGGGGAGGTCTGTTCCCATCACTGAACTTCAGCGACTGACGGTTTCTTTACGCGGCGGCTTCGAGCAGAAGGATGGGTGTCTGGTGTTTCACTTCACCGGACAGCTGGATGCCTATTCCGAGAAGCAGTTTCTCAGCTACGTAGCTGATGTCCTCGGGGCCAACGCTTTCCCTGCGGTGCTTGATCTCAGCAAGATCGACTTTCTTGATTCATCGGGACTTGGCGCTCTGGTGCAACTTGCCAAACAGTGCAATGAGGCCAAACGCAGCTTTGTGGTGGTCGGGAACGCTCGAGTCAGCCAGACCGTGAAGCTCGTCAGGCTCGAGACCTTCCTTCATCTGGTGAATGATCTCGACACGGCGTTCACCCAGTTGGCCGCTTGAGCGACTGGGTCCGTCTTCAGCAGGCTCTGCCTTCGCAAGCCGTTGACCTGGGTCCCCTCCAGCTCGCCTGGCTTGGTGATGCTGTCTGGGAACTGCATCAACGCCTTCGCCATTGCCGCCGTCCTGGCCGGATAGCCGAGTTGCATCGCTCGGTTGTCGCTGAGGTTCGCGCCGATGCTCAGGCTCAGGCGTTGGAGCGACTTCAGCCCTGGCTGAACGATTTTGAAAGCGATCTGGTGCGTCGTGGCCGCAACCGTGCCGGCAAGGGTCCCCGCGGTGGAGACCCGGCGGCCTATGGAAAGGCCACGGGATTTGAGACAATGGTTGGCTGGCTCTATCTTCACAATCCGGCGAGGCTTGCCGAGCTTCTGGATCGCCTTGAGGAGACCGAATCAGCCCTGTCATAACTATCGATCCCATGAGCTCCCGTTTTGAACGCCGCCCTTCCCGTCCAACACGCGGCGGAGATCAAGGGGGAGGCCGCCCGTCGCGAAGCGGCCCACGTGGAAACACGCCGAGACGGGACTCAAGAGGTTCGGGCCCTGAACGCCGCGATCGCGGCAATGAGCGTGGGGAGACGCCCTGGCGTGGGTCCCGTGACTATGGTCGTACCACGGGCCGAGCTGGGGTTCGGTCGATCGACGGTGCCGGTCGAGAGCGTCGTGATTCACGTGGTTCTGACCGTCGCTTCTCTGAACGCAACCGTGAAGTGCCGATGCGGTTTCGTGGCGGCGAGGCCAGGGGTGGGCGTTCGCTGCCAAGCCGTCCGCAGGGAAGCCGTCCGCAGAAATTCGAGCGTTCGGATCGCCGTTTTGAGGAGAAGCCCCGGGGAGAGGCCAGTTCCCATTCAGCAGATCCTGTTGCCGATGATCTGCTTTGGGGACGTCACGCCACCCAGGCAGCCCTTGAAGCCGGTCGCCCCATTCACCGCATCTGGTGCACCAGTGAGATGCGCAGCGCTCCGAGGTTCATGCAGCTTCTGAGAGATGCCAAGTCGTCCGGGGTGCTCGTGGAGGAAGTGACCTGGGCCCGGTTGGCTCAGATGACCGGTGGTGCGGTCCATCAGGGCATTGCCCTCCAAACCGCAGCTGCCGAAACCCTGGATCTGTCCGATCTGATCGAAGGCTGTGCTGCACTTCAGGAAGCGCCACTCCTTCTGGCTTTGGACGGTCTGACCGATCCCCACAATCTGGGTGCGATCGTTCGCTCCGCCGAGGCTCTCGGCGCCCATGGCGTCGTACTGCCTCAACGGCGCAGTGCGGGACTGACCGGATCCGTGGCCAAGGTTGCAGCTGGAGCCCTTGAACATCTGCCCGTCGCCAGAGTGGTGAACCTCAACCGCTCGCTGGAAACCCTCAAGGACGCCGGCTACCGGGTGGTTGGTCTCGCTGAGGAGGGCGATCAGACCCTGGAGGAGGTTGACCTCGAAGGTCCGCTGGTGGTGGTGACTGGTTCAGAGGGGCAGGGTTTGTCGATGCTGACGCGCCGCCATTGCGATCATCTGATCCGTATTCCTCTCAGAGGCATCACACCGAGCCTTAACGCGTCGGTTGCGACAGCTCTCTGTTTGTACGAAGTGGCGCGACGTGGCTGGATGAAAGGTCTGCGCGGCCAGAATCCTTCTCCGCAGATCGTGCGTCCGAGACTGTCTGCGCCACAGAAGACCGCCGTCGATGGGGCGTCCGCAGAAACAGTTCTTGAGCTTCAGCTTGAACGCCCTGCTGAAGGGCCTGTGCCAAGTTTCGATGGACGTGTTGACCTCTGAAAACCGACAGGTGAGCTGAATCAAGGCACAATGGCGGAGACTTCACAGCTCCGCCATGAGCCCGCTGATCAGGCCGATGCGCTCCCTTGCCAACGGTCTCGGACTCGCCTGGTGGGCCAGAGTTCAGACCAGGAATCCCGACGTGACCTATTGGTACGGACCCTACGTCCGTCGTTCCGGTCTCCAAGCAGCATTGCCTGAATTTCTCTCAGATCTCGCCTCGGAGTCGCCCGCAGCTGTTGAGCATGCTCTGATCCGTTGCCGTCGCACAGAGCCGTTCACGATCGAGTCCCAATCCTGAGAGAGGCTTCGGCATCACGATTGGCTGATAGCGTCTCAGCTGAATAGAAGTCCTGACCATGGCGATCGCCGAATGGCGTCAGCAATTGGCGAGTGGAGAGGTTTCAGCGCGGGAGCTCACCGATCATCACCTGGCCAGGATTGAAGCCGTTGAATCTTCGGTTCATGCCTTCCTCGAAGTCACTGCGGAGCGGGCCAGAGCCGATGCTGATCGCATTGATGAAGCGCGTGCATCCGGCGAGGACCTGCCTCCGCTGGCCGGCATTCCTCTAGCGATCAAGGACAACCTCTGCACGCGAGGCGTCAAAACCACGTGCTCCAGTCGGATGCTCAAGGAGTTTGTCCCTCCCTATGAGTCCACGGTGACCGATCGCCTCTGGGAGTCCGGAGCGGTTCTGCTCGGGAAGACGAATCTCGATGAGTTCGCCATGGGTGGATCCACGGAGACATCCGCCTTCGGCCCCACGGCGAACCCATGGAACCCCGACCATGTGCCCGGAGGCAGCTCCGGTGGCAGTGCAGCGGCTGTGGCGGCTGGCGAGTGCCTGGCTTCCATCGGTTCCGATACCGGTGGTTCCATCCGTCAGCCGGCTTCGTTCTGTGGCGTCGTCGGTCTCAAGCCCACCTATGGGCGCGTCAGTCGCTACGGACTGGTCGCTTTTGCCAGCTCCCTGGACCAGGTTGGTCCTTTCAGTCACTCCGTTGCTGACGCCGCGGAGTTACTTCAGGTTATGGCTGGGGCTGATGCCCGTGACTCCACCTGTCTCACGGCTCCCGTCCCGGATTACTGCGCAGGCTTGGGGCGCTCCGTGAAAGGCCTGAGAGTTGGGCTGGTCAAGGAATGCTTCGAGCAGGATGGACTGGATCCCCAGGTGAAAGCATCCGTACTTGCAGCCGCGCAGCAGCTTCAGTCACTCGGTGCAGATCTGGTGGATGTGAGTTGCCCTCGGTTCAACGATGGAATCGCGACCTACTACGTGATCGCACCGTCGGAGGCATCGGCCAACCTTGCCCGTTACGACGGTGTCAAGTACGGATACCGAGCTGAGGACGCGGCCTCTCTGGCTGCCATGACGGCCCGCAGCCGTGCCGAAGGATTCGGCAGTGAGGTGCAGCGGCGAATCCTGATCGGGACCTACGCACTGTCGGCGGGCTACGTGGATGCTTATTACAAAAAGGCCCAGCAGGTGCGCACCTTGATTCGTCGGGATTTCGATGCTGCCTTCCAGTCTGTGGATGTTCTCCTGACTCCAACGGCTCCCAGCACGGCCTTCAGGAACGGTGCTCACGCCGACGACCCTCTGGCGATGTACCTCTCGGACCTGCTGACGATTCCTGCCAATCTGGCAGGCCTTCCTGCGATCAGCCTCCCCTGTGGCTTCGACACCGGTGGGCTGCCCATCGGTGTGCAGCTGATCGGAAACGTGCTTGATGAACCTCGCCTTCTCCAGGTGGCTTATCAGTACGAACAGGCAGCGGATGTGATGAAGGCCCGTCCACAGGGAGCCCTGATCCCTGCCTGAACGGCTCGAGCCGACTGGGTGCGCTCCTGCTTACACCAGATGCAGTGCCGGCCAGTCGGTCAAGCCACTGCATCTTGCGCCTGGGCCTAATGTGTCTGCATGGCTTTCGTTCCCCTCCACAACCACAGCGACTACAGCCTGCTGGACGGTGCATCCCAACTCCCGCAGATGGTGGAGCGGGCCAAGGATTTGGGCATGCCGGCCCTGGCCTTGACCGATCACGGAGTGATGTACGGGGCCGTTGAGTTGCTGAAGCTCTGTAAAGGAGCGGGAATCAAGCCGATCATCGGCAATGAGATGTATGTCATCAATGGATCCATTGATGACCCACAACCGAAGAAGGAGCGGCGTTACCACCTGGTTGTGCTGGCCAAGAATGCTGTTGGCTACAGGAATCTCGTCAAACTCACCAGCATCAGTCATCTGCGTGGCATGCGTGGTCGGGGGATCTTCTCCCGTGCCTGCATCGACAAGCACCTTCTCAAGCAGTACAGCGAGGGACTGATCGTGGCCACCGCTTGTCTGGGCGGTGAGATTCCACAGGCCATCATGCGCGAACGCCCCGATGTGGCCAGGGATGTGGCCCGTTGGTATCAAGAGGTGTTCGGCGATGATTTCTACCTTGAGATCCAGGATCACGGTTCTCCCGAGGACCGGATCGTGAATGTGGAGATCGTCAGGATCGCCCAGGAACTCGGAATCCAGGTCGTGGCCACGAACGATGCCCACTACCTGACCCGCAATGACGTGGAAGCCCATGACGCGCTGCTCTGCGTGCTCACGGGCAAGCTGATCAGCGACGAGAAACGCCTGCGGTACACCGGCACCGAGTACCTCAAGAGTGAGGAGGAGATGGGCCGGTTGTTCGCCGATCACCTCGATCCCGCCGTGGTGAATGAGGCGATTGCCAACACCGTGTCCGTGGCGGACAAAGTCGAGGATTACGACATCCTCGGTCGCTATCAGATGCCCCGCTTTCCGATTCCGGAGGGGCATACGCCGGTCTCCTATCTCCGTGAGGTGACCGAGCAGGGGCTACGGGATCGCTTGGGCTTGTCCGCAAGCGACAGCATCGAGGAGACCTACGCCGAGCGCTTCGCCCACGAACTCCAGATCATGGAACAGATGGGATTTCCCACGTACTTCCTCGTGGTGTGGGATTACATCCGTTTCGCCAGAGAACAAGGAATTCCTGTTGGTCCTGGCCGTGGTTCGGCGGCAGGCTCACTCGTGGCCTATTCCCTTGGAATCACCAACATCGACCCAGTGAGCAACGGCTTGCTGTTTGAGCGCTTTCTGAATCCGGAACGCAAGTCGATGCCTGATATCGACACCGACTTCTGTATCGAACGCCGTGGCGAGGTGATCGATTACGTCACCCGTCGTTATGGCGAGGAGAAGGTGGCGCAGATCATCACCTTCAACCGGATGACGTCCAAGGCTGTGCTCAAGGACGTGGCCAGGGTTCTGGATATCCCTTACGGCGACGCCGACCGGCTCGCGAAGCTCATTCCTGTCGTTCGCGGGAAGCCAGCCAAACTCAAGGCGATGATCGGCGATGAGTCGCCGAACCCCGACTTCAAGCAAAAGTACGACAACGACCCCATTGTCAAACGCTGGGTCGATATGGCGATGCGCATCGAGGGCACCAACAAGACGTTCGGTGTGCACGCTGCCGGAGTGGTGATTGCTGCGGATCCTCTGGACGAGCTGGTCCCCCTCCAGCGCAACAACGACGGTCAGGTGATCACCCAGTACTTCATGGAGGATGTGGAGTCGATGGGTCTCCTGAAAATGGATTTCCTGGGGCTCAAGAACCTCACGATGATTGACAAGACCCTCGAGCTTGTCGCCCAGAGCAGTGGGGAACGGATCGATCCCGATCAGCTGCCCCCTCAGGACCAAGGGACTTTTGATCTCCTGGCACGGGGTGATCTCGAAGGCATTTTCCAGCTGGAGTCGACAGGGATGCGTCAGATCGTGCGCGATCTCAAACCCTCGTCTCTGGAAGACATCTCCTCAATCCTGGCGCTTTATCGCCCTGGCCCTCTCGATGCAGGACTGATTCCCAAGTTCATCAACCGGAAACATGGACGCGAAGCGATTGACTTCGCCCACAGCACCCTGGAGCCGATTCTCAGCGAAACCTACGGAATCATGGTTTATCAGGAGCAGATCATGCGCATCGCTCAGGATCTCGCTGGTTACTCCCTCGGGGAGGCCGATCTGCTGCGCCGGGCCATGGGTAAGAAAAAGGTGTCTGAGATGCAGAAACACCGGGGCATCTTCGTGAAGGGTGCGTCCGAACGGGGTGTGGACGACAAGGTCGCCGATGAACTCTTCGACCAGATGGTGCTCTTCGCTGAGTACTGCTTCAACAAGAGCCATTCCACTGCCTACGGAGCAGTGACGTATCAGACCGCTTATCTCAAGGCCCACTATCCGGTGGCCTACATGGCTGCTCTGCTCACGGTGAATGCGGGTGCCAGTGACAAGGTGCAGCGTTACATCTCCAACTGCAATGCCATGGGTATTGAGGTGATGCCTCCGGATGTCAACGCGTCGGGCACCGACTTCACCCCCCGCGACCAACGCATACTGTTCGGCCTCTCAGCGGTGCGCAATCTTGGCGACGGAGCCATCCGTGCTCTCATTCGTTCCAGGGAAGACGAAGGCCCTTTCCAATCCCTCGCCGACCTCTGCGATCGTGTTCCCTCCAATGTGATCAATCGCCGCAGTCTCGAATCACTGATTCACTGCGGTGCGATGGATGCACTTGAGCCAGAAGCTAACCGCGCTCAGTTGATCGCCGACCTTGATTTGCTTCTGGATTGGGCGACGTCCCGTGCCCGTGATCGCGCCAGTGGCCAGGGCAATCTCTTTGATCTGATGGCAGGGGCTGCCGATGGCAATTCTGAGGCACCAACCGACTTGAGCCTTGCGCCCAAAGCGGCGCCGGTGAAGGACTACCACCCCAGTGAAAAGCTCAAGCTTGAGAAGGATCTGGTTGGGTTCTACCTCTCCGATCATCCGCTCAAGCAGCTCACTCCTCCGGCGCGGCTGCTGGCTCCCATCGGACTCGCCGCCCTTGAGGAGCAAGCGGACAAGGCCAAGGTGAGCGCGATCGCCATGATTAGTGAAATTCGACAGGTCACGACCCGCAAGGGAGACCGCATGGCGGTGCTTCAGCTGGAAGATCTCACGGGGTCCTGTGAGGCGGTTGTCTTTCCTAAGAGCTACGCCCGGCTTTCGGATCATTTGCTGGCCGAGGCCCGCCTGTTGGTCTGGGCTGCAGTGGATCGTCGCGATGAACGTGTCCAGCTCATCGTCGACGACTGCCGCGCCATCGATGATCTGCGTCTGCTGATGGTGGAACTGGATGCCGATCAGGCCTCGGATGTGGCGGTTCAGCACAAGCTCAGGGAGTGCCTGCAGGCGTATCGGCCTGAACAGGATGAACTCGGGGTTCGCGTCCCGGTGGTGGCAGCCGTGCGACGCGGATCCGATGTCCGCTACGTGCGATTGGGTCCCCAGTTCTGTGTCCGGGATGTGGCAGCCGCGCAGAAGCACCTACTCGAGAGCTCTTTCCGGGTCAGTTGCAGTGACCCTTTACTGGTTTGACCACTCTTGATCTCGAACCCTTTAATGATCCCGACCCCTCTGAGCTTCTGAGTTCAGCTCTGCTTCTGGGCGCGGATCGAGCTGCGCAATCTCTGCAGATTGGGTTGGATGTGCTCAACTCCCAGCAGCGTTCCCGGTTGTGGCTCCCAACTGGCTGACAACACTCCGTAGCTCAACCCAACAAGACCGAGAAGAAAGAACAGTCCTGACGTCACCAGAGTGACTCCAGGAGGGATGTCCATGATCCCTCGGCTCACCAGCACATAGCTGCCAATAAAAACTCCCATCCCCATGAGGGAAGGGAGCCCGGTCGCAATGGCAACCCTGCGAGCCATGCGATTGGCCACGTCCTTTGGGATCGGTTGACTGCCCGAAGGAGTGGATGTCGATCGGCGCGGTTCAAACGGCAGGGGATCGCGTCGTTCGGCCATGGTTCAGGAAGAAGCTGGGATCGCGGATCAGCCGCGGATGCCCAGTTTGGCGATCAGATCGGTGTAACGCTTTTCGCTCTTGCCTCGCACGTAGCCGAGCAGGCGCTTGCGCCGGCCAATCATCTTCAGAAGTCCCTGGCGAGAGGAGAAGTCGTGAATGTTCTGCTGCAAATGGCTGCTCAGCTTCGAGATGCGCTCTGAGAGCATGGCCACCTGAACCTCAGCCGATCCGGTGTCGGTGGCGTGAGTCTGATGGGCGTTGATCAGTTCTTGCTTTTCGGTGGTATCGAGCGACATGCGCGGCGTCTGGCCCTGACAGTGCAAACAAACAATTTACTCTGCCGCGGGTCCCTAAGCCGATTGACTCAACCACTTCAGGCTTGCCCGTAACCAGGCATCGCCATCATCGTCTGCGGGAACATCGATTCCTGAGGCCACGGCTCTCATGGCTCTCCGGATTTCAAGATCCTCATATCCCAGCGTTTCAAGGGTCATCTGAAGCTCCCTCAGGCAAGATTCGCCGAGAGGGACCTCCTTCACGTCGCTGCGGTCCACCAGGGAGAGGCTGGGTTCCTGCAGTGGTGTCCAAGCACCGAGTCGATCACGCAGCTCCACCGCGATTCGCTCAGCGGTGCGTTTGCCGACACCCTGAGCCTGAGTGAGACGTTTCAGGTCACCATCAACAATCGCTGCGACGAGCTCATCGACCTGAGAGCAATCGAGCAGTGCCAGGGCCATCTGAGGACCGACTCCATTGACACCGATCAGGATTCGGAACAGATCGCGCTCCTGTTGTTCACAGAAGCCGAAGAGGGTGGATCCATCATCTCGCTGCACCTGGTGCACCCAGAGGGTGCAGCCTGCGCCATCCATCTGCCGGTTCTGATCCCGGGAGGTGAGCTGCACTTCGTAGCCAACCCCGCCGCAGGCGATCACCACCCCACGTCGGCCACCTTGCTCCCAGCTCTGGATTCGTTCTCCCTGTAGCCAGCCGATCATGGGAGAGTTCCTGTTGAAGCCATGCTGCCTGATCTGTCGAGCCTGATCTCCACGTCCGTTTCGTTCACGCACGTTGCGTTGCGTCGCTGGCTCCGGACGGTGATGTCAGTGCTTCTCTGTTTGCTGATCAGTGCCGGTCTGTCTGCATGCGTTGCATCGGATCAGCCTCCTCGCTCCGTGCTGCTCAGTGCTCTGAGTCAGCAGATCCAGTTCACGCAAACCTCCATCGCCCGTTCCCTCGATCTGGACGCGGCTGGTGTTCCCGAAGTGAGCAGGGTGCGGCTGGAAGATCAGGATGCGATCCGCATCGGTGATCAGAAAGGTGTGCACCTCACCGGTCGTTTTGACTGGCGTCTGCCCGGTGATGCGGTCAAGGTCGACAGTGCCTTCGAGCTGTATCTCGAACGAGGCGAAAGGGGCGAAAGCTGGCGTTTGGCGATTCCAAACGGCTCAGACGACGGGCAATCGCAGGCCTGGATGACCTACCCCCTCGCTATCGACTGACGAGCACTCAGGCTGATCAGCGTGGCTCCGAGAACACAGAGTGCTCCAATAATCACGGTTCCTGTGACCGGCTCTGCAAAGAAGAGCACACCCCAGAGAGTGGCAAAAAGAACCTGCACGTAGTTGATCGAAGTGGCCCGTGCTGCCGGCAGTGCTGTCAGCCCTTGGGTCAGCCAGACCTGACCCAACTGGGTGAACAGACCGACCCCGAGCAGCCAGACCCAGTCCATGGCGCTTGGGAGCACCAGCCGGTTCACGAGCAGCGGCAAAGTGGCTGGCACGGAAACCAGCGGGAAATAGAACACGATCACCAGGGGATGCTCCCTGACAGACAGCTGGCGCACACTGACGTAAGCCAGGGCCGTCATCAGGGCACCACCCAGTCCGATCAGCGCCGCCATCGCCGGTAACCCGGCCACGGACTGCCCCATCCATTCAGGCTGGACCACCAGGACCACTCCAATCAGGCCCAGCGCAATGGCCAGGCCGATGCGTTTGCGGATCGGTTCCTTGAGCAAAGCCCAGGCTGAGAGTGCCGTCAGCGTCGGATAGGTGTATTGGATCAGTGTCGCTGCCGCGAGGGGCAAGCTGGCCAGGGCCTGGAAGAAGAACAGCAGCGCGATGGTGCCGAGTGCACCACGCAGAAGGAGCAGTCCTTTCTGATGCCCCCAGGGTGAGACGTTCACCTGCGCGAGCATCGCCAGGGTGATCGCAATGCTGATCAGTGATCGGATCAACACAATTTCCGCCACGGGCAATCGGCCGCCGAGGTGCTTGACGCACACCGTCATCAGGCTGAACGCCAGCGCTGCGCCAATCAGGTAGGTGCAGGCTCTCCACTCTTCGGGCGACTGCGTTCCGCGGATCGCTGCCAGCAGACTGCGCATCCCAGCGTCCACGTTCACTTCGACAACCTTGCCACCTGTCGGGTTGCAGGGTTGTTCCGCATCTGGTCTCGTCGGATGGATCGGAGTCTTCCAGAATGCACGGATGGTGAGTGCCCGTCTGCATCCCCGAACCATTGAGGCCGTCAAGGAGCGTGCCGACATCGTTGATGTGGTGGGCGAGCACGTGGTGCTCAAGAAGAAGGGCAGAGAGTTTGTGGGGATCTGCCCCTTCCACGACGACAGCAAGCCGTCGATGACGGTGTCGCCGGCGAAGCAGTTCTATTACTGCTTCTCCTGCGGTGCCGGCGGCAACTCCATCAAGTTCCTGATGGAGTTTCAGCGCCAGAGCTTCAGCGATGTGGTGCTGGATCTGGCCCGTCGCTATCAATTGCCTGTGGAGACCGTCGACGGTCCCCAGCAGGAGCGGCTGAAACAACAGCTCTCGCGACGGGACACGTTGCATCGGGTTCTGGCGTTGGCGGCCGGTTGGTTTCGAAGTCAGCTGAAGAGTGCCGCCGGTGCAGAAGCGCTGCGTTACCTCCAGGACAAGCGGGGCCTCAACGACGCCACCCTTGACCAGTTCGAACTGGGCTATGCACCGGATCAGTGGGATGGCCTGCTGAAGCACCTCCAACAGGTGGAGGGTCTGGACCCTCAGCATCTCGAAGCGGCAGGTCTGGTGGTGCCCAGGAAGGGCGGCAATGGTTTCTATGACCGCTTCAGACATCGGGTGATGGTGCCGATCAAGGACCGTCAGGGTCGGGTGATCGGTTTCGGCGGCCGCAGCCTTGACGGCACCGAACCCAAGTACCTCAACTCCCCCGAAACCGAGGTCTTTGAGAAGGGCAAGCACCTGTTCGGCCTTGATCGGGCGGCGTCCGCGATCCGCAAGGACGACCGTGCGGTTGTGGTGGAGGGTTACTTCGATGTGATCGCCCTGCATGCCGCTGGCGTGACCAATGCCGTGGCGTCCCTGGGCACGGCCCTGAGCGGTCAGCAGATCACCCAGCTGTGCCGCTGCTGCGATGGCAAGCGCATCGTGCTCAATTTCGATGCTGACGGTGCCGGTGTTCGCGCTGCCAATCGCGCCATTGGTGAGGTGGAACAGCTGGCCCTTCAGGGGCAGCTCGAGCTGCGGGTGCTTCATCTCCCATCCGGGAAGGATCCCGATGACTTCCTCAAGGACCATGGCGCCGGTGACTACAGGTCTCTCCTGGATCAAGCGCCTCTCTGGCTTGACTGGCAGATCGAGCAGGTGCTGGAGGGACGGGATCTCAGCAAGGCCGATCAGTTCCAACGTTCCGTTTCCGCCCTGGTGGAACTGCTGGGCAAGCTGCCTCAGTCGGCGATTCGCACCCACTACATCCAGCAGGTTTCCGAGCGCCTCAGTGGTGGTCAGGGACGCCTGGCTCTTCAGCTGGAGGAGGATCTGCGCCAGCAGGTGCAGGGCCAGCGCTGGCATGGCCGCTCAGCCCGACATGAGAAATCAGGTGAAGCGAGTCAGCGAGAGCGTTGCGAAGCAGAAATCCTGCGGCTCTACCTGCATTGCCCCTCTTACCGCGGTGCGATTCGCCAGGAGTTGCGCAGGCGTGAACTCGAGGATTTCGCCCTGCAGCATCACCGTCTGCTTTGGTCGTGTCTCACGGAGCTGGAGGAAGGAAACCTTGGCAGTGTGCGCCTGGAAGCAATCAGTCGCGGCGATGATCGCGGCGATGAGCTTGCTGATCTCGATCTTCCCCGACTCCTCACCGATCAGCTCCTTCTGGAAAACAGTGCTCTTGTGACACGCCTCACCCCCTTGCTGGAGCCGGGTGAGCTCCAGAAAGTTGCCCTGTCCCGGCCGATGGAACAGCTGCGCGGAACAGCCGCCATGCTCGAGCGCCAGAAAAGTCACAAGCGCTGTCGGCACTTGCTTGAGGCCTGGGCCGGGCAGCGTCTTCAAACGCTCGAGCGCTGCATCGCCCTCCTGATCGATGAGGAGCGTGAACAGCAACAGCCTCAGAGCGTGGACATGGAGCAACGCATTCAAGCCATGTTTGATGATCTCAATGCCGAAGCCCTGCGGTTCCAGGAGCTGTACTACAGCGAACGCCGCCACATCCTGCATCTGGATCAACAGCGTTGCGCTGGTTATGGCGACAGCATGGCTCCTGGCGTCAGCGACAATCCCACCGAACTCCTGAAAGCCTGATGGGTATTTTTTCGAGCGCTTCCTCAGTCTGTGGGTCGCCCTGGCGATCATCGCCGGTGTCGCCCTCGGTGCAGCGGTTCCGGCCTTGCCGGAGGCGATCGCCTCTCTCGATGTGGCCGGTATCAACCTGCCGATCGCCCTGCTGATCTGGGGAATGATCTACCCCATGATGCTGGCGGTGGATTTCTCCGCGATCGGAGGCCTCAGCCGTCAACCGCGCGGTCTGCTCATCACCGTTGCGGTGAACTGGCTGATCAAACCCCTCACGATGACAGCGTTGGCCTGGTTGTTCATCCGCGGCCTCTTCTCTGCCTGGATACCCGCTGAACTCGGAGATCAGTATGTGGCCGGCATGATCCTGCTTGGCGTGGCCCCCTGCACCGCCATGGTGTTTGTCTGGAGTCGCCTCAGCGACGGAGATGCCGACTACACCCTGGTGCAGGTGGCGGTCAACGACCTGATCATGGTGTTTGCTTTTGCCCCGATTGCTGCGTTGTTGCTCGGGGTGAGTGAGGTTCTTGTTCCGTGGGACACCCTGATCGCAGCGGTTGGATTGTTTGTTGTGATTCCCTTGGTGGCCGGCTGGCTGACCCGGGTTTTTCTGAACAACACAACGCGGATCAGCAGACTTGAGCAGCGTTTGAAACCGCTCACCTTGGTGTGCCTCATCGGCACGGTGCTCTTGTTGTTCATGGTGCAGGCTGGATCGATCCTGGCGGATCCTCTGGCGATCGCGTTGATCGCCGTGCCCCTGATCTTGCAGACCTATCTGATCTTCTGGATCACGGCGCAGTGGATGCGTCTCTGGGGACAGCCGCGTGTGATCGCTGCACCGGGGGCCATGATCGGAGCCTCGAATTTCTTTGAGCTGGCTGTTGCCGTCGCGATCAGTTTGTTCGGTTTGCAGTCTGGTGCCGCCTTAGCCACTGTGGTGGGAGTGTTGGTGGAAGTGCCGGTCATGCTGTCGTTGGTGGCGATCGCCAACCGCAACTGTCGTTTGTTTCCTGTTTGCGATGTCTGAATTCTTTGAGGCGATTTGGCACGGGGAGGGCATCGGTGATGGTGGTGACCTTGAGGAAGCCCTTCAGGCTTATGTTGCGGTCAAGCCCGACGACAACGACTGGATCAACGCCTGCGCAGCCGAAGGCGCCGAGCCCCGGATCGAGCGGTTTGCGTCGTTCGATGCCTACCTCGACAACAACGATGCCCTTGAAACCATTCCGGTGACCCCGCAGATGATTGTTGTCGCTCTTGAGCAACTACCGGTCTGATGACGGGATCGTCCATTGATTTCAGTGCCTGTGAACCTGTGAATGGTCTCTGGCCTTCGCTGGTGGAGCGCTTGGGCCTGGAGAAGGCGCAGCGGGCTGCGCGGCAGGCTCTCGATCTGCAGCAGATGTCGGGCCATGGCGGCACCCTGCCGGTGCTGTTCTGCGAAACCTGTGGACTGGCGCTGGCGAGTACCGATCTGCTGCGGGAGCAGACAGGGCTCAACGCCCATGGGGAGCGCATGGTGCTTCTGTACAGCAGCCGATCCCAGGAAGTGCAGCTGCTGCAGCACGCTTGAGCTCAATCCAGCTTGACCCCCAGCTGCATCGAGACGCTGTTGTTGATTTTCGGACTCTGAAGTTCGTTGTAGATCGTCTGGCCATTCAGCGACGTGAACAGGCGTTGATTTCCCATGGGAAAGATCTTCAGTGCGACTGAAAAGGTGTTGTTGACAGAAATGCCATTGACGTAGGCGCCTGTGTAGCTGTTGGTCACCGTGATGCTGCCGAGCGCGCTTGGTTTCCATTCCAGCTGTGCTCTGGCGGTGCTGGCAGCAAAGGCTTGTCCGCAGACTGGATCTGCGTCACAGCCACGGCCTCCCCAGATCTGCTGAATGGATGGACCGAGAGAGACGTTCAGTGTTGTTGTTTTGTTCTTGATCAGGTCGTAGCCCAGGCCGACTGATCCCACAAACACGTCCGTTCCGATGGTGTTGAGCGTGTCGTAATTGAATGTGGTGGTTGCGTAGGCGTTCAGGCGATTCCCCAGCCTTCGCGTGTATCGCAGTTCACCATCGCCTTCGTTGGTGTCTGTTGTTGCCTTGCTCTCTCCCTGGTCGCGTGAGACCTCGTAGGTCGCACGTCCTTTCAAGGCCACCCGATCAGCCCCTTGGCTGTAGCTGGTGTCGAGCTGAAAGGTTCCACCAGCGGAGAGATCGTCGTCTGAGTTGTTGCCAGAGACTCCTCCGGACACACTCAACGTCCATGGCTTCGTTGGCGGTTTGAGGATCAGGGCCGTGGCCGGAATGCGCAGCCGGCCGAGCACCGGATGCAGAAGAGTGGTGATGGTCTCCGTGGTTTCCTCGGGAACCAGCACACCCTTCAATGTGTCTCCGTTCTTCAGTTGGAGTGTGACCTGTTCTTTCTTTGCCACCGGATCAGCAAGTGCTGAATGTCCGATCAGCAGAAGCGCTGCCGTGATGGGAAGTCTGCGCAGCACTCTCAGATCACTTTTCGGTTGCAGATTTTGTCACAACAAGTCCTGTCTGTTGTGTTTTCTGATGCCTGATCATTCCCGTCATGAGCGTTCGAGCGCTGATGATGGCGTCTATCTGCTCCCCTACTGGGTGCAAGGCGGTCGACTCGGGTTCGTGATCCTGGCTGTGCTTTTCTTTGTCGGCGTGATTCTGCCGTTTTCGGCTGCTTGGTTCGGGCGTCGCACGTTCTCCAACGGCATTGGTTAACAGCGGCGGCACCGTTCTGTTCGCTGGTCCCGCGGCTGAGTCCAGGTTCAGGCCTGCACCACCGGCACATCGCTCAGGCGCGTGGTGGCTGAGCGGCCGAGCTGTCCACGCCGCATCGCCCAGCCCGGATGCAAACCGCAGGCGGCCCACTGGACGGTTCCTCGCCCATGTCGCCGGTTGAGCTGGTCGATGGTGCGCATCAGCACCTCCCGGCGGGCCTGATCGACCGCGTTGCACGGCACCAGCAGGTGGTGCTGCAGTTGCTCGGTGCTCTGAAGATGTTGCATGAGCACCCCGGCTTTCGCCAGTTGCCGATGGGGTTGAAAGATGCGCTCCACCAGGGGAAGGGCTGCTTGCAGCAGCGACTGGGTGTCGTTGCTTGGCAGGTCGAGCGTCGTGCTGGCGCTGCGGCTGTAGAAAGCGGGCACGAACGGGCTGGTACGGGTGTATACGCTCAATGCTGCGGCCCGTTGATTCTGCCGACGTAGTTTTTCGGCCGCTCGCACCACGTAGGTGGCCACGGCTTCGCGCAGTTCCTCCAGGCAAGTCACCGGGCGACTGAAACTGCGGCTGACGCAGGTTTCCTGTTTGGGTGCCGGTGTGAGATCGAGGGGAAGACAGGTGTGACCCTGCAGTTCCCGCTGCAGGCGCAATCCCACCACGCCGGCTTTGGCTCGCAATGGTCCGCTGGCCATGTCGCGCAGTTCCCGCGCATTGCGGACACCTCGCAGCCGGCACCAGTGAGCCAGCTTGCGGCCGATGCCCCACACGTCCTCGATGGCAATCGTTTCCAGCCAGTGATCTCCGTCGTCGCAGTCTCCGAGATCAAATAGGCCGGCATGGCTCGCCTCCACCTTCGCCAGTCGGTTGGCGAGCTTGGCCTGACCCTTGCTCGCCCCCAGTCCGATGGCGATCGGCAGTCCCAGATTGCGTCGTGCCAGGGCCCGCATGCGTCGGCCCCAGGGCCGTAGATCTCCATCGGCAGGACGGCTGATGCGGGCGAAGGCTTCATCGATCGAATACACCTCGAGTTCTTCCACCTGGCTTTCCAGCAGACTCATCAGCCGTTGGCTCATGTCGGCGTAAAGGGCGTAATTGGAGCTGCGCACCACGACGCCCTGGGCCTCCAGCTCTTGCTTTGCTTTGAAATAAGGGGTGCCCATGGCGATGCCGAGCGCCCGGGCTTCGGCGCTGCGGGCCACGATGCAACCGTCGTTGTTCGACAGCACCACGACGGGTCGCCCCAGCAGGGCCGGATCGAGGCTCTGTTCACAGGAGGCATAGAAATTGTTGGCATCGATCAGGGCGGTGACCCGGCTCATGGTGCTCAGAGGGGGTGAATCACATGGATGGCGACACCCCAGATCTGCATGTCGCCGCACCCCTCCAGCTCCAGGGGGGGATAGTTGGGATTGGCTGCCTCCAGTCGCAGTCGACCTTGATGGCGTACCAGCCGCTTCAGGGTGAAACCGCCATCGAGTACCGCCACCACCACCCGACCCGGCCTGGGGTCGAGGCTGCGGTCCACCACCAGCAGATCGCCGTCATGAATGCCGGCGCCGGTCATGGAATCGCCGCTCACTCTCAGAAAGAACGTGCTGGTGGGATGGCGGATCAGCTGGTCATTGAGATCGATTCCCACCTCCACGTAATCGTCCGCGGGAGAGGGAAAGCCAGCGGCGACGCGTTCGCCGGCCAGGGGCAGGTGGAGTGGATGGCGTTTGAAACGCAGGGGCTGTGGCAACGGGCAGAAGGAGCGATCGAATGCCACGGAGATGAAGCGAGGACGTCGAGCTCCTAGATTAGTACAAATGTTCTAAGTGTCTGCGTCTGGGTCTCGCCCAGGGCTCTGTTGGATGCATGCAGCCAGGCCGGCGGCAATCAACGCTTGAGCCTGAGCGTCGAAGTGAACGCCATCCAGGGCCGAGGGCTTGGCCACGGGCTGCACGTCAAAACAGGTCACGTCGAGTTCAGTGGACAGAAGGCGATAGTGCTCAGCCACCGCTTTGGATTTCAGTGCGGCGCCCTCGAATCCCCAGGCCAGTGACTGGCTGGTGATCAGCACAGCCGGTGGCGTCATCAGGATGATGCGTGGTGCGGTGTGCTCCTGGAGGCGGGGGCCGCAGTTCAGCGCTCGGCGGGTGTCGTGAATCAGGATGCGGGCACCGGCTGCAATCTGCGCGGCCGACAGATTGAGGTAGCCCTTGCAGTCGTTGCACCCCAAGGCCAAGATCACCACCTCGATCGGTTTGTGGCTGTGCAGAGCCGTCATCAGGTCGCTCCGTCCGCTGCAGCTGTAGTCACCGCCGTAGTTCGCGGCCCCGATGGCATCGTCGTGCAGCCATGTGCGGGAATTGAGTCCCTCCTCCACGGTTCGCCAGGGCCGGTCAGGACTGGTTTGATTGAGAGCATGCTCGAGCTGACTCGGCCAGCGTGTTGCGTGCGGAAAGCGCCCGCTGCCATCCGGGTTGAATCCCCAGGTGTTCGAGTCGCCGAAGCAGAGGACGGTTCGGGGGTCCTGGAGGGTTGCTGGCATCGATGGCGTGGACGCAAGTCCTTTCAGTTCAGCGACGACTGGGGTTGGCTGCCAACGCGGTTCTGATCGGTGAGGATGCCCGGACTGCATGCGCTCCAATGGCTGAGACTCCTTATCTCGTGGCTCTGGCTCTGATCGACCAGGGAGGAGCGCGAGCGCTTCCCCTTGCGGGGCGTTCTCTCAAGGCCGAGGAAGTCAGTGCTGATGAACCCACGCAAGCGGCCCATGGCCTGGCTCTGGAGCTGTTGCTGCGCGTCTGGCAGCGCAGTGATGACGGCGTTCTGAAGCGAGCCTGCGGGGAGGAGAGTCTGCTGCTGGTGGAGCTGGCGATGGAGCGACTGCCTGAGGACTTGCCGGCGTTGAAAGCAGCCTGGTTGAACAGCGGCGATCGCGAGGCTTTCTGCACGGGTTTGCGGGCGATGTGCGAACGCGCCTGGACGATGAGCATCGCCAAGTTCCAGCCGGTGACACTCACGCCCTGGACTCGGTTAGGTCGCAGCGCCTCGGTGTGATGGGTCCATGGCTACTTAAGCCCGGTGGTAAGGGCTGCCTTGCAGGATCGCCTGGGCGCGAAACAGCTGCTCGAGCAGCAGCAGTCGTGCCAGTTCATGGGGAAAGGTCATCGGTGAGAGGCTCAATTGCCAGCGGGCTGCAGCCTTGAGTTCATCGGTGAGTCCATCGGCGCCGCCGATCACAAAAGCCAGGCGTTCATTGCCAAGACGCTCGAGCCGTTGGGCAAACGGGATCGAGGCCAGTGGTTGGCCTTGTTCCATCAGCATCACCGGCCATTCATCCGTGCGCAGTGTGGAACGGATCGCCTCCGCCTCTTTCTCGCGCGTGCTGTCTTTCAGTTCCACTACCTGCAGCCCTGGGAGCCGTTTGAGATAGAGGGCCACCCCTTCCTGAACCCAGCCCTTGCGGACTTTGCCAACAGCGATGATCCGGCAGCGGCAGGTGTTCATGCCGCGTGATCGAGGATCCAGGTGTCTTTCAGAGTGCCGCCCCGATTCAGATTCACGATCGAGGAACCAGGAGGTGCCACGCGCGTGAGCGCTCCTGGAAGCACCTGGGGAGTGTCTCCAAGCAGAGAGACGGGTCGGAGATCAACAGCACAGGGCTCGAGCCTGTCCTTACCCAACGTCGGCAGGGTGTGCAGCAACTGTGCCGGTTGGGCGACGAAACGCTCAGGTTGAGCCTGCAGAAACGCAGCCATTCCCCGAAGGGCATCGGCGGATGCGGTTGGTCCATGGAGCATGTCGAGGCCTCCGGCACCATCCACAGGTTTCACCACCATCTGGCTGAGATGCTGAAGCACGTGCTCCAGTTCTTTGGGGTCCCGACAACTCAGCGTTGGCACCTGCTCGATCAGGGGGGTTTCACCGAGGTAGTAGCGGATCATGGCGCTGACATGCCGATAGAGCGCCTTGTCGCTGCCGATCCCGGCTCCGGGAAGGTTGGCGATCTGCACGTTGCCGGCAGCGGCCACGCGTTTCAACCCCGGCACCCCAAGCCAGGCGCTGGATCCATCGGGCTCTGTGTTGATGCGATCCTCATTGCGGCGATAAATCACATCCACGGGCATCCGTTGTCCGTTTTGGAAGAGAAACACCCGGTTCTGATCGCAGTGCAGATCCTCCGGACAGGCCATGGACAGCCCCATGGCTGCAGCCAGAAAGCGGTGCTCACTGATCTCCGTGCTGATGGCGCTGGGTGTGAGCAGCACGATCAGTGGATCATCCTGATGGGGGCAGAGCCGATGCAGCGCATTGCGGAGCAGCTGCAGACCCTGCTGAACCGGCCGAGGCGAGTGCCCACAGATCTCCGGCAGTCCCGCAGCCAGAGATGCCTGTCGGATACGGACGGCGTAGCCATGGCCTCCGACTCGGCGGAGATTGTCTTCCAGAACCCGCCACCCCTGCCGGCTGCCACCGATCAGGTCCAACCCGTTGATTAGGCACCAGCAATGATCCGGTGGGAAGAGACCTTGCAGGTCTTTCTGCCAGAGCGGTGATTCTTCAATCTCCAGCCTGGAGATGACGCCGTCTTTGATGATCAGTTGGCGGCTGTAGACGTCGGCCACGAAGCAGTTAACCGCCCGGTGACGCTGCGAAATGCCTGCGCAGAGTCTGTCCCAATCCGTCCCTTTGATGACCCTTGGCCAGGGGTCGTACGGAACGACAGTGTTCTCAATCTGCACACCCTGATCGTCCAGGTGGCGATGACCTGACGCGTGAAGCTCTCGCCATTCCTTCAATGAGATCTGCTTGAGGCTGCGGATGGCCTCAGCCGTCGTCATCG
This sequence comes from Synechococcus sp. CO36386bin_29, assembly GCA_011523835.1. Taxonomy (GTDB): domain Bacteria; phylum Cyanobacteriota; class Cyanobacteriia; order PCC-6307; family Cyanobiaceae; genus Synechococcus_C. Next base: position 35,835 of record WTFZ01000036.1, read on the forward strand.
TCTTCAAGAAGAAGCTGTCCGAACGCGACATAAAGGCTTTCCTCTTCGCTGCCGGGTGCCACGGCAGGACGTTGAGGACGCGTGTTTTTTCCTGGACCAGGGTTGCGGGCAGCTGGTGGAGCCGATGGAAGGCCTCCGCCCTGGGGTGAGAGGTTTGCGGCTGCTCCCTTTGGCTGTTGCCGGCGTTCCGTTTCAGCTTTGGCCTCCGCTTGGCGAAGACGGTCCATGAGGTGCTCGGGAACACGTCCATCGTCGCTGACGTTCATCAGCTCATGGAACAGAACCTGGGGGTTGTCTTCGGTTTCCACCTTGTGGCGCCGTTCGCTGGCACGGCGCGGAGCACTGGCTTTCTCCTCAGGCGCTGGCAGCGACTGCGGCAATTCCCGACCGAGTTTTTTAAGCCGTTCGAGGCTGCGAGGGTCAAAGCTCATCAGCAGCCCAGGGTGTCGCGGGTGTCCCGTCCGGTCACAGGGTTGGTGCCCTCAGCCGCTGCGCAGAGAGTCTTGAGAACATCACCTCGCAAGGGCACGTTGGTGAAATCGGCACCGCTGATGGTGACATCAATGAAGCGGGTGTTGAAGGCGAATGCGTCTTCCAGAACAGCGTCGGTGAGATCTGTGCCGTCCAGCACGGCGGAATCCAGCGTGGCGTCGCGAAGATTGCTGCGACTGAGGTTGGCATCCTGAAGCTTGGCGCCGTACAGGCTTGCTCCCTGCAGATCACTTCCGGAGAGATCGGCTTCACGCAGGTTGGTGAGGTTGAACGTCACCCCCTGCATCTCCCGATTGGAGAAATCAGCTCCGATCAGCACCTGTTTGGCGTAGTCCATCGCTGCTTCAGCTGTGGGAAGCAACAGGCCGAACACCAGCAACAAGGCAAGCAGTGGAGCCAGCAGACGGCGGTGCATCAGTTGTGATCAGGCAAGACGTCACTTTATGTGGCATCAAGGCCAAGGAAGTGAAGGATTTCCGCCTCCGCTTTAAGGGCCGCCTCCGGCACGAGGTCGTGCTGCATCACGAAACCGTGGGGCATTCCGGCGCCAACGTGAACCCTCAGGTTCGTTCCGCACGATCACAAGGGTGCTCGGGAGGGAGGAGAAGAGGTCTCCCCACGCAGGGCTTGACAGCGGGTTGGTCCAATCACGAGCAGAGGGGGCGTACAAAGCCCTTTGGGCAACCGGCAGCACCAGGCCGTTGTAGGGGATGGCTCACCCCAAGCTCCTGCATGGATCCGTTGTCATTGATCCGCTGCTGCAGCCAGGTTGGCTCCGGCTGAATCACCTGCAACGCAAACATCGTGGTGTTGATCGACGTTGAATACCTGCTCGAGAACGGCAAGGCAGTCTTCTAAGCCATCTGGGAAAGGGTGCTCAGGCGCGAGCCGGTAATGCACTGCATCAACCGTCCGTCGAAATGCGGTGGGTTCTCTGTTGGCATCACGTTGAATCGTTTTTCGCAATAAATCTGTTTAAAGATGGCATCAACCTCGCTGCGGTAGGGGAGGTCAATGGGGCGAATTCCATCGTCTTCCATCTCGACGAGTTTTCCAGCGTTTGTCTCACCCTCGGGGCCATCCCTTCAACAAAGGCATTGTCGATATCAGTTGTTGCGTAGTCCGCGGTGTACTGGGAATAGGCGATGTAGTCCACCGGCGAGCGATCGAAAATCACACACTCGCTCATGAATCCATAGGTCTTCACACGGCTGGCGTTGTAATACATCTGGATGCCATTGTGCAGGCGGTTGCAGTTCTGGCGAAACTCAATCTCATACCCCTCAGCATGAAGAACTCGAAAGGGTTCCTCTTCGCGGATGTAGTGAGGATGACGCCTCACCCAATCCCATACCAAGGTGCTTTTGCCCTGTGAATGGGCGCCACTGACGGCGATTCGCATGATCGACGAGGCTTTCTGAACCGTTTCTAGCGGTGTTATTTGAGGGGGGAATCCTTCCAATTTGTGTTCTTTGGATGAGATGAAGGCACGATTGTCGAGTGCATCATCCGGTCTCTGGGCTGAAGAACGGGCTCTGCATCTGCTGCAGATGCAGAACTGGACTCTGTTGCATCAGCGCTGGTGCTGCCGTTACGGCGAAATTGACTTGCTGATGAGCAAACGCTGTGGGACGACCTTCCGTCTGTTGGCAGTTGAAGTGAAGGGGCGCCGGCGTTGTGGACCTGACCGGTGGGGGCAGGCCGCTTTTAATTTCCAGAAGCGTCGTCGTTTAGCTCGGACTCTGAACTGTTGGATCGCCTTCAATCCCGACTACGCGGCGTCTCATCTGGAGGTGGTTCTGGCCCTGGTGCCTCTGCCTCCGAGCGATGCTGCCGTGCGCTGGCTCAGAGTGCCAACCCTTGAGTCATGACGTTGATGACCGCTGGACTGTGCGGAGATCTCGAATCCGAGACTGAACCTCTGCCAATCCCACATCCGTTCGACGAACCACCACATCCGCCACGTTCTTGAGCGGTTTCACGAAGCGTTGTTCACCGGGGATCATCTGCCCAACCATCTGGCGAAGCACTGAAGCCAACGTCCGCTGTCGTTCCCGGGTATCACGCTTCAGGCGGCGGATCGCACGCACGGCCAGTGATTCCTCCACATAAATCAGCAGATCAGGAGGGGATGTCTCGAGGAGCAGCTGCGGTCCGAAGGCTCCTTCCAGCAGCACCACATCGGCCGTGACGTCGACGGAAGTCCAGCACACGGCACGCGTTCCCATGTCGTACCGACGGCGCTGTTTGAGATGTCCTGAGCGCAGTGCGTTCAAATCGCTGATCAGGCAATCAGCATCGATGGCCTCCACGGTGTCGAAGCCGTACAACGGGTCAGGCTTCCAGTGCTCCCGGTAGTAGTCATCGCAACCGATCACAAGCGAACTGATCCCTTCGTGATGGAGTGCAGACGCCAGCAAGCCGGAAAACACGGTTTTCCCTGCTGCCGATGGCCCGCAGATACAGATCAAAGGCGTTGGCAAGCCCTTCAGAAGTCCATCCATCAAGAGATCTTCATTGTGATGGCCCGCTCCGCTCAGTCAGGCCAGCGTCTACCTGCTGATGCACAGTGAAGGGATGGCGTCGATTTGATGAGCTTCGGAGGTCACTCGCCACGCAAACGGTTCGGGCAGCACTGGTTGCGCGATGAACGGGTGCTGGATCGCATTCTTGAGGCCTCCGATCTCGGGAGCGATGACCGGGTTCTGGAGGTCGGTCCCGGCCGGGGCGCTCTCACAGAGAGGCTTCTGGGTTCTCCGGCTGCAGCGGTGCACGCTGTGGAACTCGATCGTGATCTGGTCTCAGGACTTCGCGATCGCTTCGATCACTTCCGGCAGTTCTCCCTGCGTGAGGGGGATGTGCTCGAGGTGCCTCTGTCCCTGCCCGATGGTCAGTTGGCCACAAAGGTCGTGGCCAACATTCCTTACAACATCACAGGTCCCCTGCTGGAGCGTCTGATTGGTCGGCTGGACCGACCGGTTGATCCTCCTTACCAACGCCTGGTGCTGCTGGTGCAGAAAGAGGTGGCTGAACGCATCCGTGCCCGGCCTGGAGCTAGCAGTTTCAGCGCCTTGAGCGTGCGCATGCAGCTTCTGGCCCACTGCAGCAGTGTCTGTCCGGTTCCGCCCCGCTGTTTTCAGCCCCCTCCGAACGTGCAATCGGAAGTGATCTGCCTGGATCCCTTTCCCCCTGAGCAGCGTCCGGATCCGCTCACATGCCATCGCGTGGAACGCCTGCTGAAACAAGCCTTCCTGGCGCGGAGAAAGATGCTTCGCAACACCCTCCACGACCTTCAGCCCCAAAGCGAGCTGGAGGCGATCACGCGCCAGGCTGGGATTGATTTGCGCCAACGTCCCCAGGAGGTGGCCCCCAGCGCCTGGGTGAAGCTCGCCAGGGGTTTGAATCAGGCCGACTCCGCTGCGTCTTCGTCATGACGGCCCCGGTCCGCGTCACTGCTCCCGCCAAGGTCAATCTCCATCTTGAGGTGCTTGGCCTGCGCTCCGACGGTTTCCACGAGCTGGCCATGGTGATGCAGAGCATCGACCTCAGCGATGAGCTTTGTTGTGAGAACACGGCCGATGGCACCCTGTCGCTGAGCTGCGATGTGCCAGATCTCAGCTGTGGTGATGACAATCTGATTCTTCGCGCAGCTCGTTTGCTCAGGGAACGATCCGGCTTCAACGAACTTGGTGCTCAAATCCATCTGAGCAAACGCATTCCGATCGGAGCAGGGCTGGCCGGTGGCTCGAGTGACGGTGCAGCGGCCCTGGTTGCCCTCAACCATCTCTGGGGGTTGGGTTTCGAGGTCAGTCAGATCGAGCGACTGGCCGCTGATCTCGGTTCCGACATGCCCTTCTGCGTGTCCGGAGGGACCCAGCTCTGCTTCGGACGTGGAGAACAGCTGGAGCCCTTGCAGCCCCTCGAGGCTCAACTCGGGCTTGTTTTGGTGAAGGATCCCCGGGTCAGCGTGTCGACCCCCTGGGCTTACGGCGAATGCCGTCGTCAGCGTGGTGATCACTATCTGATCGACGAGGCTTCATTCGAACAGCGTCGACAACTCCTCCGTGACGCCAGCTGGTTGTGTCCCATTGGAGGGGAAGTCCTGCCGTTGCGCAACGATCTTCAAGAGGTTGTGGCGCCTCAGACACCCTCCGTTCAGATGGCTCTTGAGTGTTTGCAGGCATTACCAGGACAGTTGCAGTCCGCGATGAGCGGCTCAGGTCCGAGCTGTTTCGCGCTGTTTCCTGATCGGACCGGTGCGGATCGTGCTCTCCAGCACCTGGAGGCAGAACTGCAAGGGTTGGGGTTGTGCGGATGGAGTTGCTCGTTGATCCCCCATGGGGTCAAGCTGATGGCATGACTGAGAGCCAGCCCGCCGATCAGGCCCAAACTCCCAAATCCAGCCAGGATGGGGAGAATCGTCCCCGGAAGGGACCCGTGAGTTTCCTCTCCGGATCCTTGACAAGCCTGATGCTGGCGTGGCTGAGCCTGGGCCTCAGCAAGGGGATGGTTGCTTACTTCGCAGCTCACCCCCCCACGTTCAGCAACGCAATCGCCCAGAGCATCGCGTCGGCACTGAAGACCTTGTTCACGGGAATGTGCTTTCTGGCCACCTTCAGCTTCGCCTTCATCGGCCTCGGCCTGTTTCTTGTCTTTCTTCGCAGTCTCTTCACAGGTCCGGATGGCGACCCTGCCTAGGGTCAGCCCAGAGACGGTCGGATGATGACCCCGCATGATCTCGGCCAGTTGATTCTGCTGCTGTCACCAGGTCTGCTTCTTTCCGTGCTTCTGCTGGCGACTTTTGCTGCTGGAGGCTGAAGTTGCCTGGGCTGAGATAGCTTGGCCGCTGACGCCGGCATGGCCGGGATTGCAGCAACGCCGTGGCAGGGACGCTTCTCTTCAACGCACTTCGTGAAGCCATCGACGAAGAAATGGCTCGGGATCCCCACGTTTGCGTGATGGGTGAAGACGTGGGGCAGTACGGCGGGTCCTACAAAGTCACCAAGGACCTCTACGAAAAGTATGGCGAGCTCCGTGTGCTGGACACACCGATCGCTGAGAACAGTTTCACCGGGATGGCCGTCGGCGCTGCAATGACGGGGCTTCGGCCGATTGTCGAAGGCATGAACATGGGCTTTCTCCTCCTCGCCTTCAACCAGATCTCCAACAACATGGGGATGCTCCGCTACACGAGCGGTGGCAATTTCACCATCCCCACTGTGGTGAGAGGGCCAGGTGGCGTTGGCCGTCAGCTTGGTGCGGAGCACAGCCAGCGTCTGGAGGCTTACTTCCATGCTGTGCCCGGTATCAAAATCGTGGCCTGCAGCACCCCCACGAACGCGAAGGGCCTGATGAAGGCAGCGATCCGCGATAACAATCCAGTGCTGTTCTTCGAACATGTTCTGCTCTACAACCTCAGCGAGGAGCTGCCTGAAGGAGAGTTCACCTGTGCACTCGATCAGGCTGACCTTGTCAAGGAAGGCACCGACGTCACCATCCTCACGTACTCACGGATGCGTCACCATTGCCTCAAGGCGGTTGAGCAACTTGAAAAAGACGGAATTAACGCAGAGCTGATTGATCTCATCAGCCTCAAGCCCTTCGACATGGAGACGATCGCCCGGTCGATTCGCAAGACCCATCGGGTCATCGTGGTTGAGGAATGCATGAAGACCGGCGGTATTGGTGCCGAGTTAATCGCTCTCATCACAGAGCATTGTTTCGATGACCTCGACGCCAGGCCAATCCGCCTCTCGAGCCAGGACATTCCAACGCCTTATAACGGCAATCTCGAGAACCTCACCATCATTCAGCCTCATCAGATTGTTGAAGCCGCCCAGACCATTGTTCGTCAGGGGCTCTGATCAATGGCCCGTCAACAGGGGTGGTTTGCCCTCATCCTCGCTCTGACGATTGCGGCAGCGTCGGTTTTTTCCAGCTTTCCGCTGCAGCTCGGTCTTGATCTACGCGGTGGCAGTCAACTCACCCTCGAAGTTCAGCCAGCCGGTGCCATCACTGCGATCAAGCCTGAGCAGTTGGATGCGGTGAAAGTTGTGCTGGAGCGTCGTGTCAACGGTTTGGGTGTGGCTGAATCCACCCTGCAGACCGTCGGGGATGACCAGCTGCTCCTGCAGCTTCCAGGGGTGACGGATCCAAGTCGAGCTGCACGGGTCCTCGGCAGTACGGCTCTGCTCGAATTCAGGGCTCAGAAACCTGGCACTGAAGAGGAAATGCGCAGTCTTCTTCAGCTCCGAGCTCAGTTGAGCAGTGTTCTGGCTGCTCAGGCGCAACGGTCTGATGCGGATGACTCGTCCATCAATTCAGAGGAACTGGCCAAGGTTCAAGAAGCCCTTGGCCTGGACGGTGACGCCAAGAGTGAAAAGGAGCAGCTTGAACAACTGCTTGATCGCACCAATGCCGAGATCGTCGACCGTTTCGAACCAGCGGCTCTGACCGGCAAGGATCTGGTGACTGCCGGACGCCAGCAACGTCAGAATTCCACAGGCTGGGAGGTCACCCTCGGTTTCAATGCCGAAGGAGGTGATCGTTTTGCCAAGCTCACGCAATCCATCGCCGGTACCGACCGGCTCCTCGGCATTGTTCTTGATGGCAGGCCGATCAGCGAAGCCAGTGTTGGACCTGAATTCAAGGCAGCCGGTATCGCAGGCGGAGCTGCGACGATCAGTGGAAACTTCACCGCTGAAGAGGCCAGAGATCTTGAAGTTCAGCTGAGAGGCGGGTCATTACCTCTCCCCGTTGAGATTCTTGAAGTCCGCACCATCGGCCCCACGCTTGGAGCCGAGAACGTACGTCGCAGCCTCATCGCAGCCTTGTCAGGCCTTGTGCTGGTCGGCATGTTCATGGTCGTGACTTACCGCCTGGCGGGTGTCGTGGCTGTGATGGCTCTCAGCCTCTATGCCCTGTTCAACCTCGCGGTTTATGCCCTCATCCCCGTCACTCTCACGTTGCCGGGGATCGCGGGATTCATCCTCAGCATCGGAATGGCTGTGGATGCCAACGTGCTGATCTTTGAGCGCATGAAGGATGAGCTGCGACGTGGCAACACCTTGATCCGCTCTATCGATACTGCCTTTCAAGTGGCCATTTCCTCGATTCTTGATGGTCACCTCACAACCTTGATCAGCTGCGGAGCGCTCTTTTTTCTTGGTACTGGGCTGGTCAAAGGCTTTGCGGCCACTCTCGGCATCGGTGTGATCCTCAGTCTGTTCACGGCTCTCATCTGCACACGGACCCTGCTGCGTTTTCTGATGACTTATCAGGGTCTGCGCAGACCCACTAATTTCCTGCCCGCCGGGCAACTTCCCTCGTCTGCCGCCTGAGCTATGGCCCTCTCCAATCCCGGTCCCAATGACCGTTCTCTTCGCTTGCCTCTCACGAGCCGCAGGCGTCAGGTCTGGTTGATCTCGTTGGTGGTGCTGGTCTTCAGTGCGGCTGGCATTGTCACGAGCTGGACTAACCCCCAGATCCGAGCTCCTCTCAGGCCAGGGCTTGATTTCACTGGAGGAACAAAAATCCAGCTTGAACGTCGATGCGTTGAGACCTGCCCTGACCTGAGTGTTCGCAGCGTCGAAAACGCTTTGGCCTCCACCCCACTTCCTGTTGACGAGGGCCGACGGGCCCCCAATCTCGATGCGGCCAGGGTTCAGCTGCTCGATCGTGGGCAGTCTGTGGTCCTGAGGATGCCAGCCTTAACGGCTGCACAGGGTCAGGCAGTGATTCAGGCACTGGAGCCCATTGCCGGTCCACTGGAAACCGGTGGTCAGTCAGTCGACACGATTGGTCCGAGTCTCGGTGGTCAGTTGCTGCGAAGCAGTCTGATCTCTCTTCTGGTGGCTTTCTCTGGGATCGCTCTGTACATCACACTGCGCTACGACAGGCGGTTTGCATTTCTGGCCCTGGTGGCACTGGCTCACGACATCGTGATTGTCTGTGGTGTTTTTGCCTGGCTCGGACTCCTTTCGGGTCTCGAAGTCGACAGCCTGTTTGCCGTGGCTCTGCTCACGATTGCGGGATATTCCGTTAACGACACGGTGGTGGTGTTTGACCGCATTCGTGAACGCCAGCGGGAGGATGGCGATCTTCCTCTCACGGTGCAGGTGGATCGAGCCGTTTCGGCAACATTGACGCGAACGCTCTACACAAGTGGCACCACTCTCCTTCCGCTGATTGCCCTGATTCTCTTTGGAGGATCGACCTTGTACTGGTTTGCTGTTGCTCTGGCTCTCGGCGTTGTCGTGGGCAGCTGGTCGAGTATCGCGTTGGCTCCTTCACTGCTCAGCCTCTGGTCGAGTCGCAGTGGAGTCCAGCCCAGTACCTGATGTGAAGGGCCTCTCAAACGTGCGGTCTCAACGTTGGGTTCCTCTGCTGCTTCTAGTTCTGGCGCTGCTGGATTTACGCACTGAACTGCGCCTTCTTCTGGATCACGTCACGTTGACAGCATTGGTCTTTACGGTTCGACAGCACACTCTGGCTGTGGTTGTTCTGATCCTTCAGCCATCTCTCTGGCATCAGTATCGACGCAGATGATTCGTAGGGCGTTCTGAATGTTCAGGCCATTGATGTCTGTTTTGATGGACGTCTTCAATATCTAAATTGTTTGACAGTTTTGACGTCTAGGGTCTCGCGCTGTGCTGAATTGATCACCGCATCACGGTTGACGGCAAGCTCGACACATTTGAGTCGTCGGTAGTCTTCGACCATCGTGCATGTTCTCCGTGGTTGTTTGCTCTGAACAACCTCGAAATCTTCGATCACTTTTGTTTTGGGAATCCGTGCTTCATCGGCCTTCGAAGATTGAATCAATGCTGGTTCACTGTTTTGCTGGAATGAGCAGAGTTCTTTGGCGAGATTGTTGTCTGCTTGCTCAAGACATTTGGCATAGTCGCTTTCAATCCGAGCACGACGTCGCTCATCGGCCAGCATTTCCAGCCTGAGACGTTCCTGTTGGGTGAGGGGAACAGACCGTCGTCTGCGTCGCGTTGTTCTCACAATGAAGTGTCCACCCTCCAAGATCCAACGTTTGGATTCGGCTTCAGCTGCTTCTTTGGAGGGGTAGTCGGGGAGACTTGTTTCTGTTTCCGGTGCCGATGTTGTGCGCCGGGCATTGGCGTAGAAGAGTCCGGAATAAAGGAGAAATCCAATCACTCCGCTTCCGGCCACTGTCGCGAATACAACCAGGGAGGAGGACCTCTCCAACACGTATGCCTGAGCGAAGCGAAAAGCTAGCAGTCCATTGCGGATCAAGCCCCTGCCACCTGTTCGTTCGCCAATTTGCAGCACTTAGTGTGGTGTCACTACGGAGAGATGGTGATGACCCTTGATCTCGAGGCCAAGAAAATTCTGTTGCGCAAAATCCCCCATGGACTTTTCATCTGTGGAGTAGCGGAAGGTGATGTGGTGAATGGTTTCACCGCAAGCTGGGTGACCCAGGGCTCCTTCGAACCACCTCTGGTGGTCATGGCTGTGAAAGCTGACAGCACCAGCAATGGAATGATCCAGCGCACCGGTCGTTTTTCCCTCAACGTGCTCGCGAGCGATCAGAAGGACCTGGCTGCTGTGTTCTTCAAGCCGCAGGCTGCCGTTGGTGGCCGTTTTGAAGCTGCACCTTTCGAACTCGGACCTCTCGGCTTGCCGATTCTCAAGGACGGCCTTGGAGGTGTTGAATGTGAACTGGTGGGCCAGCTCGCTCACGGGGATCACACAGTGTTCATCGGTGAAGTGAAATCTTCGCTTCTCCATCGCGATGCTCCTGCACTCGAACTGGGATCAACGGGTTGGCAGTACGGAGGCTGATTCCTCAGTCCGATGTCTCACGGCTAGGTCCAACGATCCATGATGCGCTGGACCACAATTTGTTCCATCCCGACCTGAAGCACAACGACCAGGGGGAGTGCAAGCACAACCCCTGGTAGGCCAAGCAGGGCACCCAGGCTGAGCTGGGACATGAGTGCCACGGTTGGCAACAGATTCACGGTTCTGCGGAGAAGGAGGGGTGTCAGAAGGAATGCCTCGAGGTTCTGAATCACCAACCGCAGCACGAGCACCTGCACCATCAATGCTGGGGAGATCAGCAGAGCGATACCCATAGGAATCAAGCTGGCAGCGGTTGGCCCAATCGTGGGCACAAAGGTGAGCACACCGCAGATCAAGGCGCTGAGCAAAGCCAACGGAACCTGTAGTGCTGCCAGACCGGCCCAGGTCAGGAGGAAAACAGCGGTCGCTGACAGTGTCATGCCAGCAAGCCAGCCACCAAGAGCTGCTCTGCTTGCGTTGAGGACCTCATCCATCGCGGACCGTGCAGGCCTCGGTGTTGCTGCGATCACCATGCGCCGATGGGCTTCGGGATCGAGAGCCATGAGAACAGCGAGAAGGCTCATGAGCAGCACCTGAATGACGCCGTTGGCCGCTCCGCCCGCATAGCCCAGAAGCTGAAAACCCACAGGTTGAACTTTGTCCCAGCTGAACTGATCAGGGATGGTCTGATTGAGTTCCGCAAGCTGAGGCTGGCTCGCCAGAATCGAGCGAATCTTGCCAAGAAGGCTTGGCAGAAGAGTCGTGAGTTCTCCGAACTGCGTGATCAGCTCGGGAAGAAGCAAGCGGATCACCATCAGTCCACCGATCAACATCACCAACACCACGACGAGTAGTGCCAGGGAACGCTGGATCTTGAATCGGGTGATCAGCACGTGCACTGGCACGTCCAGAGCCACGGCAAAAACGACTGCACCAAAGAGCACCAAGAGAACCCAGCGCAACTGCCAGACCAGCAGTGTCAGCACCACTAGAGTCAAAGCAGCCAGCAGATTGCGGGGATTCACGCGTTAACCCGTCGTTTCTTCCAGGGGTCGAGAAGATCGTGAATCACGATTTCACGGATCAGCACCTGCAGCACAACGGCGAGCGGCAGCGCCATCAGAAGCCCCAGAGGACCGAACAGCACAGTGAAGATGAACTGAGCTGTGAGTGTGAGTCCGGGTAAGAGGTTCACCTGACGCTGCATCACGGATGGGGTGATCACATAGCTTTCAACGTTCTGAACCACCACGTAAAGCACGAGAACCGCGAGCGCCTTCCAGGGGGCATCCACGAGGGCAACGGACATGGGAAAAACTGTGCTCAGCGTGGGCCCCACGTTCGGGATCACATTGAGCAGACCTGCTAGGAGCGCATTCGCGACAACCAGCTTGACGCCAAGGAGTGTCAGACCGATGCCGGCGAGGACGGCAACGCAGAAGGAGCTGATCAACACGCCGATCATCCAGCTACTGAGTGCATCGCCGCATTGGAGAAGAATGGTTCTTGCTCGACGTCGATAAAACGAGGGCACCAGTTGAATTCCCACCTCTCGGTACGCCATCGGCTGGATGCTCACCATGAGGGTCACGGCGATCACGAACAGCAGCTGAACAAGACCGTTGCCGAGATTGCCTGCCAATCCGAGCAGCCCCTTCAGACTTCCGGTTACCCCTGAAGCCAGAGCGGAGCCACTAGGAAGTGCCGAGAGTCCATTGGAGAGATCAGGTGGAGTGATCGACGGTTGCGTGGTCTGGCCGTAAACGAGAGTCGTCGCCGAACTGATCCATCCGCTGATGATTTGCTGCAGTTCCCTGGCTGCAGCGGGGAGTTGGATCAGGAGCTGCTGAAACTGGCTGAAGAACGGGGGAAGGATTACGGCCACAGCGATGGCCACCACCGACGCCAACCCCAGCAAACACAGCAAAAGTGCGAGTGGCCTGGGAATTGTCCAGCGCTCACGTAGGGCCCCCACCAAAGTGCAGAGAGCCATCGCCAACACGACGCCGGCGAACAGGTGAATCAGAACGTCACGAAGACTCCAAAGCAGTAGCCCGGAGATCAGCAAGGCTGCAAACCCGAGCCAATGCTGAAACTTCAACCTTCGGATGTGTCGTCGGCACCTTCATTGTTACCCGAATTATTGGAATAACCCAGCCCTTTGGTTTCCGCGTAGCGTTGAGCAAAACGCATGAAGCGCTCAAAATCCTGCTCCGTTTTCCAGGTGTAAGTGGCCTCCAGGGCGGATGGCTTGCCGTTGACGAACTTGCCATTGACCTCACGGGTCACCAACTCACCTTCCTCATCCACCATCCACATTCCAGCGATGTTGCCCAACGTTTCCGGAGCCAGGGCATCAGGCTGCTCAAAGATGAATGTGGCCTGACCGGTTCGTCCATCGCGGCTGCGGGTGAGTCGGATATCAGGCACGACGGGCTCATCTGTGCCGCGGAAGAACTGAATCGCTGCCTTGTCGCCGTCTGCCATGGATCGATCACCCGCGCAAGTGGCGATCTTAAGAGCAGATCATGGATATGACGATGCCTTCTTCAACCAGAAGTTTGGCTGCTCCTTTGGGATCCACTCCCTCCAGATCAATCGTTTTTAACGCTGGCTTGCGTTCCAGCTCTCGGTCGTAGCAGCTGTCGTAGTAAGCGAGCATCGCCGTACAGGCATCGCCCCAGCGCTGTTGGTCGATGGCCAGAAGGGCCTCCCGGGTGCGCTGAGGTCCCAACCGGCGCTGGATGCGTTCAGTCGCTTCTCGCAGTGCGGTGGCGTCGTGCACGGCGTACACATTCACGAGACGATTCACCCGCTCCTGATCACTGCGGCGGATCTCAAGAACAGGAGCCCCCTGCATCTGCTGAAACAGGGGCCTGGGAATTCGGCAGCGGCCCACCTGGGAACTTTCGGCCTCGAGCCAGATTTCCGAGGCTTTCCGACGCGCATGTCTTTCGAGTATCTCAGCCAGTCGATTCTCGTAATGCTCTGTGCTTGGTTGCTCGGGCAGTCCGAGATTGCCGAAGCTGCTTCCTCGGTGATGGGCAAGTCCTTCGAGGTCAACCACGGCCACGTTCTGCCTCTCTAGCTCCAGAAGCAGATCCGTCTTGCCGGTGCCTGTCCGTCCTCCAAGCACTTTGAGGGGCCAAGGGCTCTCAAAGCTTTGCAGCACCCACTGCCGGTAGCGCTTGTATCCCCCTTCAAGCACGCAGACAGGATGGTCGCTTAAGCCTGCCAGCCAGGCCATGCTGTTGGAGCGCATTCCGCCGCGCCAGCAGTAGAGGCGCAACGGTTGTGCCTCGCCACCTGCGGTCTGCGTGAGGGATTCCGACAGATCGGCAAGGCGTGGGCCGCAAAGGGCTAACCCGAGTTGGATGGCGACATGGCGACCCTCCTGCTTGTAGGTGAGGCCAACGTCGTGGCGCTCTTCATCTGTGAACAAAGGAATGTTGATGGCTCCTGGCCAGTGACCTTGGTCGAACTCCGCGGGGGTCCTCACGTCGACCAGGGGACCTGCCGCTTCGCGGAATAACTCGACACTGGCTGCTGTCGTGATGCCCATGCCTGACATAGTGGGCCAACGTCGAACCTGTCGAGCCGGCAGGAGGTCATGCTCTCCGGAAGAACGCCAACTCAAGATCTCAGCATCGACAAGCTTCTTGATCGCTTCGCCAACGGTTCAGCCCGGCAGCGACGCTCGACAGCAGCATCCTTGGAGAAGGCATCCGATGCTCTGGCTGCCGTAGCCGCTGATGCTCTTAATGCTTATGACCCCAGTGGAGACGATTGGGGTGCCGGTTGGATTCTTCAGATCCTTCAACGCCATCAACCTGACGCATTGGCTCGAGTTCCAGGGGCTGCATCGGGGGGGTGGTTCCAGACTCCATCAGCCCGAGGCATCGACTACGGCGCCATGCAGCTGGCGTTGCTCAATGAGAACTTCGAAGAAGCCGATCGTCTGACCAGCTGTGTGCTGCGCGAGCTGGCCGGAGAGCAGGCCGTGAAGCGAGGGTATGTGTACTTCAGCGAAGTCCCACCCATGGAGGGACTCGACCTGGCCACTCTGGATCGCCTCTGGATTGCCTATTCGCAGGGACGCTTCGGTTTCACGGTGCAGGCGCGATTGCTGAAGGCTTTGGATGGTCGTTACGAGAGGCTTTGGCCAAGGATCGGTTGGAAGCTTGATGGAACCTGGACGCGCTACCCAGGATCGTTCCAGTGGTCCATGGAGGCTCCGGAAGGGCACATGCCCTTGATCAATCAGCTGCGTGGTGTCCGTCTGATGGACGCTCTGCTGTCCCATCCAGGACTCAAGCCTCGAGTTTGAATCTCCGCGAGACTCTCAGAGTCCTCGTGTTTGGCATGACCTTCTCCTCTCGGTATGGTCGAAGCAGGATGGATCAGTCCGAATGTTCAGCCGTTCACTGCCTGGGTTTCGGTGGGCTGATTTCATTCTGCCGTCAACGTTGCAGCTGAGCCCTCTACTTGAGTTGCTCCTCGAACCGGTTGATTGTCAGGAAACCTCCTTAAGGGTGGAACTCGGTCTGCAGGAGGCCATTGTTAATGCAGTGCGCCATGGCAACGCAGGTAACCCTGAGAAGTGTCTCCGGATCCGACGGATTCTCACTCCCAACTGGTTGGTCTGGCAGATCCAGGATGAGGGCAATGGGCTTCCGTGTTCCGCGCGTATCGCCTGCCTCCCGGAGCAGTTGGATGCCGATCACGGTCGAGGTCTTTTTTTGATGCACCAGTGTTTTGATGACATCCGCTGGAGCCAGCGCGGTAATCGTGTGCAGCTGGCTTGTCGCCGGCCGAGTCGACCTCCCGTCGCGCTCAGTGGTGTGGGCAACCGGGATCTTTCAGTTCTCGTCTGATCCATCCGAGCGCTTGTTCGGTCAATGCTTCCACATCCCCGCGCTCTCCGCGCTGGAGGAGCTGGGTGAGTGCCGCGGCCAGGAGCTCGGCCCCTCGGCGATCCGCATTCGACTTCAGACGGTGCCAGTCGCGGTCTCCGATGCTGAGTGACTGATGCAGAGCCTTGGCTTGCTCCACTGCACCATCAGGCCAGGGATTCACTGTCAACGCCGGTACGGATTCAACGACTTTTCTAGTCTGACTGGCAGACGACGAGCTGCGGTGACCACGCCTCACCGGTTTCATCAACGACCCCTCCATCATCTGAGCCGGCTTGCAGGTCTGAGGCCCAGAGCGTGGGAAAGGTCTGATGTCAGATCCCGCAGGCGGAAGCAGCAGCGACGTTTGCTTCAGCAGTGTGTTGAAGCTGACCCCGAGGGATTCAATTGGTTGCTGGCACGAGAACGTGGCAGCCGTTTCTGGAGAGCCCTGCGCTGGGGTGGACCTGGTCTCCTGATCGGTTGGTGGTTAAGCCGGGGCTGATTCAGACGGCAACGGGAGGCTGTTGGACAACAACCAGAGAGTCAGGAGCCTCAGAAATGGCTCCATCCAGGGGGGGGAGATCGGATCCACCGGTTCTAGGGAGTGCTTGTCCCTTGATCCAGGCCTTGTGCAGTGCCCTACGTCGACGATCTTCTGCAAGAACGAGACGATCTGCAGCGGAGCGGGGACTTTCGCCAGGATGCACGGACGTACGCAGACAAATCCCGAAGCCGTGGGCTTCAACCTGCAGCTTTCCCTCCATCAACACCAGTTGGAAAGTCCACCCTTGCAACCATCGGATCCTGAAAGGATTCGTCATCATTGGTCACACAGTTGAAAATACAGTATTTGCTTTCAACACCAAAGCAAGGGGGTCTGTCAGGGAATCACTTTGTGCCGGTGTCAGGCTTGGTTGCACTCCAGACCCTTGTCATGAAGTGCGACTCAGCTTTGAGATTGCAGAACCCAGCATCGAGCAGGCGCTGATCGATGTCATCACTGATGTAATCGCGGTAGTAGGGCTCGTGGAAGACGCGGCGGAAATTATCCATGGCGATGTCGAACTGAGGCGAGTCCTTGAGCTGAACGGAGTCTGCAAGGACCAGAACTCCTCCTGGTTCAAGCAGGCGGTAACAGTCTTGAATCACAGCCTGCCTGGCTTCGGCGGGCAATTCATGCATCAGAAAAACGCAGGTCAGGGCTTGAAACCCCCCCTCATCGAAGGGCATGCGTTCCGCATTTCCCTGCACTAGCTGTACCAGACTGCCTTGGCTCTGATTCAGCCACCGATTGGCCTGACGGAGGTAGGCCTCAGACAAATCCAATCCGACAAGAGTGCACTGAGGTAAAGCAGCCCTTATCTGGTGGATCGTTCGTCCTGTTCCTGTGGCGACATCGAGGATGCGCAGGCTGCCTTCGCTTCGATTGGAAAAGACTTTCAGGCCGTCAAGCAATGAAGGGAGAATTCTTCGGCGCATCGCATCAGCGGCACCGTTGAAGAGAATGTCAACCTGAAGGTCATAGAGCTCCGCTGAGTGATCAGAGAGGTAGCCGTCGGTCTGGTGGTGAAAGTTCTGGAGGTAATAGTCGGGATAGATTTCGCGATCGGCCAGGTCCGGAAGGTCCTGCACGTCCCGTGCACGCCGTCGGGACCAATTGGAAGGAAGGTCGAGCCAGATGCGTGGATAACGTTCAGCCCAGTCCAGCCAGGGGATGTCGAAGAGGAGAGATTGCGGGTAGACCCCTGCTTCTGAATCCTTCCAGTCGCGGTCGTGCAGAGCATCCAGTGACTGCCTGAGGGCTTTCATCATTTCCTCAGGAACAGGCTGCGTCTGTGGCACAACGTCGGGAGCCACGACTTCCATCACCTTGGTGCTCAGCTCCTTGTGCACCAACCCGGCGAGGCTCCGTCCCTGCTGGAGGGTCCGATAGGCGATCTCGGTGAAGCTGGGCGCCATGAAGATGAGCCTTATAAAGCTGAACTATTTCAATCGATCCTGGACCTTGCTGTGGCTGCAGCAGCGGCTTCCAGGGAAAGATCTGTGAAGAACAGGAAAAAATGGTAGTCGTTGCTACAGAATTGCATCATTGATCAAAGGGGTTCGCCATGAGGCAAGACGTCAAAACGACAAGCATCAGGTATCCATCCAATGTGCTGGAGCGTCGTCAACGTGCGGCTGCTGAATTTATGGCCTGGGCGGATCACCACGCTCACTTGATGGCCCGAATGGAAGCTGCTCAGGCTCAACTCGGAGTTCATTCAGAGCAGGATCAGCGCAGTGCCGCCGCTCAGCAGCAGGTCTGGGCCCGACGCAAGATGCATGAACGGCATC
>WTFZ01000062.1 GCA_011523835.1 Synechococcus sp. CO36386bin_29
TCCCATCGAGAAGTACAAGCGCAAAGCACAGCAGCGCCGCCGCCGCCGCTGAGCTTGTTTGCCGGTCTGTCCGGAGAATCGGTACTTCAACCTGTTGGCACTACCTCACGTTCGGTTGAAACTGAATGAAGAACGTGAGGTAAGAACGATGGGACAGAAGCTTGAAGAATTTCGCTCCTGGGTTGCTGAGACTCTTTCTCATGCCATGGGCAATCCCAGGGAGGAGAGGTTGACGCAACCTCCAGCCATCGGAACGCAGCCTTATCGAGATCGTCCCCATTCTGCTCGGTGAGATCCAGGTGTCGACCCCCCCTGGGTCTGTGCGTCGAAGCTCCGAAAACACAGGGCTGTTGCAAGGTGTTCCACGGTCACATCCCTTTGACCGGCAAGATCTGCAATGGTCCGTGACACTTTCAGAAGCTTCAGGCCACTGCGCAGGCTGAGGCGACGCATGTTCATCACCTGCTCCCAAGACGCGAACGTCTCTGACTTGATCTCTCCGTGACGTCTGAGTTCGGAGATGCTGAGGTCACGATTGCTGCATCCGTTGGGATTGCGTGCATGCATCTGCCGCCGTGCAGATTCGATCGTGGCTGGCAGATGGTCTTGATCCATGACTCCGTGGTGCTCTTCGATCATTTGGCGCATCGAGTCCGGTGTTGGCGGTTCCAGTTGCAGCTGCAGGTCGAGCCGATCGAGCAGGGGACCCGACAGCCTGCGCCAATACCGTTTCACCTGGATCTCGCTGCAGCGACAACGAGGATCTCCATACCAGCCACAGGGGCATGGATTTGTGGCAGCGACCAGGGTGACATTGCACGGGAAGGTACATCGCACCCGGGCTCGGCTCAGCATCAGCACGCCCTCTTCGAGTGGTTGGCGCAACTGATCGAGCACCGCCCGCGGGAACTCTCCCAGCTCATCAAGAAAGAGCACGCCCCCATGGGCGAGACTCAGTTCGCCTGGTCTGGGATTCGCGCCTCCTCCCAGCAGGGCAGCGGCCGAGGCGCTGTGGTGGGGGGCCCGGAACGGCCGCTGTCGGATCAGGTGCTCGCCCCGGCGAGGCATCCCTGCGATCGAATGCAATCGCGTGATCTCGAGAGCCTCGTCATCGTCGAGAGGAGGCAGCAGGTATGGCAGTTGCTGCGCGAGCAGTGTCTTGCCGCATCCCGGAGGTCCCACCATCAGGAGGTGATGGCCCCCCGCCGCCGCCAGGGCCAGTCCCTGGCGGGCTAGATGCTGGGCCGGCAGATTCAGGGGTGTCGCTTCCGGTTTTCGGACGGCAGCAGCGCACTGACGCTTCGGAGCTTGGCGTTGAGGCCGTGCCGCGGTCTGCACTAGGTCGCCAGCGCGGAGGAGGTTCACCAATTCCATCAGCGATTCTGCCGCCGTCACCCTGAGGCCTTTCACAAGAGCGGCCTCTGCCGCATCCTCCGCAGCGACCAGCAGGCCACGAGCTCCCAGGGATTTGGCAAGGCAGGCAATGGCCAGAATGCCTCGACAGGGCCGCAGACGGCCGTCGAGCCCCAGCTCTCCTGCGCTCCACAAGCCCTCCAGGCACGGTGAATCCAGTTGACCACTGGCGATCAGCAGGCCAAGGGCAATCGGCAGATCAAAGCAAGGCCCTTCCTTGCGCAGATCCGCTGGCGCCAGATTCACCACCACTTTCACAAGGGGACCACGGAATCCGCTGTTGCGCAGGGCCGAGCGCACCCGTTCTCTGGATTCCTGGATGGCCGTGTCTGCCAATCCCACCAATTGCAGGCCTGGCAAACCAGGGGCCAGGTCCACCTCCACGGTGACCGGTTTGGCATCGATTCCAAGGAGCGAAGCGCTGAGGCAACGTGCAAGCATTCATGGTTGAAACGGGTCAGGGATCCAATGCCCAGCCCGTCGCATGCCTTTCTTCAAAGAGCCCAACGCCATGGCCGAGGACACGATTTTTGCTCGCATCCTGCGGGGCGAGATTCCCTGTGATGAGGTTTACAGCGACGAGCGCTGCCTCGCCTTCCGGGATGTCGCTCCCCAGGCCCCGGTCCACGTGTTGGTCATACCCCGTGAACCGATTCCAAGCCTGCGGGAGGCGCAAGATCAGCACGCCTCCTTGCTTGGTCATCTCCTGCTGGTGGCAGCCCAGGTGGCTCAGCAGGCGGGGCTGGAAGACTGGCGCACCGTGATCAACACCGGTGCCGGGGCTGGCCAGACCGTCTTTCACCTGCATGTCCATGTGATCGGTGGCCGATCACTGGCTTGGCCTCCCGGTTGAAGCGGGATCGCGCGAGAATTGAGCAATGACTTCCCTTGGTTCCATGCGGTCCGGACCGCTTCGGTCTCTTCAGGATCAACTCAGCAGGTTGCGTCACCTCGCGCAGCCGTTTTTCCTCCCTCTCAATCAAGCGAATGGCTGGCAGTTCGTCTGGCTGCTGATTTCGCTTCTGTTTTGCGTTGGTGGCGTTGTTCTGGCTCTTCTGACAGGACTGCTGAATCTTCTCGACCGTGTGCAGCCAGCGCTGACCGAAAACTATTTCGGGGGAGTTTATGAAACAATTAACGGCATCTGGTCCTCCTGGTGGGGGGGTGCATTTGTTGCTCTGTTTTTAATAGGAATAGCAAGCTTTACGGCTTTTCGTAATCAATTAAAGCAGCGTCGTTGGTTGCATTGGCTATTGCTTGGCGCCATCGTTTTGATGCTGCTCGCGGTTAATGGAATCAATGCCGGTATTGGTTTCATAGCCCGTGATCTAACCAACGCATTAGTGCAGCAGGAAGAGACAAGTTTCTATCGCATCCTGATTATCTATGCGAGCTGTTTTGTTGTCGCGTTGCCGATTAGAGTGTCTCAGATATTTTTTACTTTCAAGCTAGGTATTATCTGGAGAGATTGGCTGACCCGGGCGTTGATTAGCGATTACATGAGTAATCGTGCTTATTACGTCTTAAATCCCAACGACGAGCAGGCAACTGATGTTGATAATCCCGACCAGCGTATTACGGAGGATACCCGCGCCTTTACTGCGCAAAGTCTCGCTTTTACGATTGGCATCTTCGATGCATTGCTGACGTTCTTCCTGAATATTTTGATCCTTTGGGGTATCAGCAAAGAGTTGACCCTAGGCCTATTTCTTTACGCAGCATTCTCGACGACATTGCTTGTTATCGCCGGCAGGAAGCTGGTGGCTCTTCAGTTTGATCAGTTGCGCTATGAGGCTGATTTCCGCTATGGGCTTGTTCACATCAGAAATAATGCTGAGTCGATTGCCTTCTATGCCGGTGAGGCCCCTGAAGCTCACGAAACGAAGCGTCGCCTTGGGGAGGTTATTCGTAATTTCAATTTCATCATCAATTGGCAGGTCGTTATCGATGTGATGCGGCGTTCCACGAACTATTCCGGAGTATTTTTTCCATATTTGATCTTGGCCCCAGCAATTTTCTCGGGGGAAACTGATTACGGAAGTTTTGTTCAGGCTAACTTTGCATTCAATATGGTCGAAGGCTCGCTTCTTTTTGTTGTCAATCAAATTGAGGAACTCGCGAAATTCACTGCTGGGATCAATCGTTTGGAGGGTTTCCAGTCGAAGGTTGAGCAGGTGACTTCCGAGCCTGTCAATAATGATCGTCAACTGGTTCGGGCTGGTGGTGGGATTGTGATTTCAAACGCTGACCTTTACACGCCAAAGGCACGCATTCCGGTGATTCGTGATCTCAGCCTGACAGTCAGCGAAGATGACCGAATTCTTGTTGTCGGTCCCTCCGGGTGCGGAAAAACATCGCTGATGCGGATGATCAGTGGCCTTTGGACTCCCAGCGCGGGCTTGGTTGAACGCCCTGCGACAGGAGATCTGCTTTTCATTCCCCAGAAGCCTTATCTGCTTCTGGGATCTCTTCGGGAGCAGCTTTGCTATCCAAGTGACCAGGATTTTTTCACGGACTCGCAGTTGACCAATGTGATGGAGAAGGTCAATCTTCCTCAATTGGTGCGGCGCTATCCCGATCTTGATGTCAAACAGGATTGGCAGAGAATTCTTTCTCTTGGTGAACAGCAACGTCTTGCTTTTGCGCGCTTGCTTCTGAATTCACCCCGTTATGTCGTCCTCGATGAGGCAACGAGTGCACTCGACGTGAGAACCGAACGGCTGCTCTATGAGCTCCTCATTGAGCGTGATGTTTCCTTTATCAGTGTCGGTCACCGACCTTCTTTGACGCGATTCCACTCCAGTGTGCTGGAGTTGTACGGCAACGGTGACTGGCGCCTTGTTGCAGCTTCCAATTACCACCCTGAACTCGCCTGACTGATCTGATGACGTCTGATACCACCAACGCATCCCAGGCCAGCCCGGATCTGACTCCCTCTGCGACCACCACCGATGTTCCAGCCTTTGGTTGGAGTGGATATGCGGAGCGTGTGAATGGGCGGTTCGCCATGGTTGGCTTTGTGGCGATTCTGATCGTGGAAGCCATCAGTCATGACACTTTTCTGCACTGGGCCGGGTTTCTGCGTTGATCAAGGGAGTCGAATCACATCCACGTCCCAGCGCCCCTCGCGGCTCACTTGAACGGCCAGACGCTTGCCTTCACCATCCAGGCTCACCTGCCGCGGGACGCCCGTTGGTTCCACGGGCACTCGTTGAAGCGCCGCAGCGCCTCGTCGATAGAGCATGAGCTCTGTGCGTCCATCCCGGGTGCGGACGAAGGCAATGCGCTCTCCATTGCCGCTCACACTCACGCTCACCGGTTGGCTTCCTGCTTGATTGAGTCCTGGTAGGGGAACGGGTTGACGGGTGCGCAGATCCACCAACTCAATCCGTTCCCGTCCGTTTCGGCTTGCAATCGACACCAGCCACCGCTGGCCCAGCGCTGGCTCTCTGCGACTGTCCGCGCTGCGTTGCAGTGCAGCATTCAGGCCTGGTTGGGGACGTAAACCAGAACTGGAGCACCCCGCGAGGATGATTCCCAGAAGCGAGACCAGGATCACTGGTTGTCGCCCTCTCTTCACGGTTCCTGAGTTGTTGTTGTGACTCGACGCCCTCCCGGACGATCAGGCTCCAGCAGGTCACTGAGGTTGAACACAACTACCTGCCAGCGACCCTGCGTAGCCGTTTGAACAGCCAGCTCACGCCCATCGGGGGCAAGGCTGAGGTTCACCGGATCCTGGCCTGCCGGAAGTCGCAGTGGATGCGCACGTCCTGTGAGACGGTCTTCAATTAGGACCAGCTTGCGCGAACCTCGCTGAATCACCGCGGCGAGGTAGCGAGCGTTCCAACTCAGCGATGGTGAACTGTGAGGTTGATGGCGTGAGAAATGGCGAAGCTGCAGCAGCTGACCGCTTTTGAGATCTCTCAGTTGCACAGTGGGGCGTCCACGCTGGTCAGCGATGACAGCCAATCGGCTGCCATCGCCACTGAGGCTGGGTTGCTGTTGTTGGGTGGGGACCAGCCCGCTTGGTGCCCGACGGCTTCGGCCACTGCAGCCCGTTGTGCTCAGGCCAGCCAGGAGGAGCACCAGGATCAGTCGTTTCAGTCGTCGAACCGGGAACTGTTGTCCCGTGGGCGTGAACTGCGGGGCGGTGTGCGATCAGTTGTCTCAGATGAAGTGTTGGTGGGGCCTGAAGGTCTTCGTGCTGGTGAGGCTGAGCGTTCGCTCGGGGTATAGGCCGCATCTTCAGCTTTTTGGCGCAAAGGAGCGCCTTGAGGAATGCCTGCTTGTGACCGGCTCACCGGTCTCCCCGTCTGAGATCTTTCGGCTGGAGCACTGCTCCTTCCTGTCATCGGGGATGCATTTCCTGGACGACCCGATGCAGGGCTGGGACGGCTTCCCTTGCGCTGATCTTCCCGTTGGCTGCGCCGGTCGCCGAAGCTAGGTCCTGAGCGACGGGGGTCATCGTCACGGGGACCGAACCGAGCCATGCGGCGATTCTGCTCCGATTCATCGTTCCAGTCGCTAGACGCTTCGCTACGGCCTCGACGGCGGCTTGCTGCCTCTTCAGGGATCGCTGCTCGGGGATTCCGGCGTGGTCGGTAGAAGTCCTGATCCTCAGGCTCTGAATCGTCGAATTCCCGGCCCGCGAAGCGACGTCTCAGGGGTTGAGATTCGTCGAATCGGTCATAGGTTTCGTCATACCCCCCACGCAGGCCGCCGGCAGGAGCGCGGCTGGCGGGCTCGTCTTCGAAATAGGCTGATCGTCTGGCCTGTTCAGCAGATATTCCACGCAGGCGAACGCTTTCATAGGCGAAGAAGACCGTGGTGCCTGCGAGCAGGAATTGACCGAACTGCAGAATCGGATCTAGGCGCCATCCCTGGAAAAACAGGATTCCTCCGCAGAGAAGACCAATGGCAGCGAAGAAAACGTCGTAATCGCGCGCCAGTGCCGGCTTGAAGCTGCGCATGAAATACAGCATTGCTCCACCAACAGCCAGCACAATTCCAACAATGCTGGCCCAGTTGAGACTGGCGTTAACCACGTTGAGTCCCTCGGGAAACGGTTGTCAGCTCTGGGTGAGACCAGATTTGACGCTTTAAGTTTACGAACCGCGTCAGAGCGATCAGAGCTTGCGGTCAACGCGGTCGGTCTGGCTCAGGAAAAAGAGACCGATGGAGGCCGGAACAACCACGATCACGGCACCCCAGACCAGGCTGCTGAGGAAATTGGCAAGGGAGGGGGTCATAGCGAGCGCGCCGGGGCTGACGAACAAGACGGAAACCCGTAGATCCTAGAGATCGTTGGCTTGTTTCTACGATGTCTCCTCGATTGCTTTGAGGTTTGTGACGCCGACATTGCTTCAGGCTCTGTCTCTCCTGAATCCGGTTCTTGGATTGCTCTTGGCTGCCTGGAGCTTGATGTTTCTTCTGCGCATCGTGCTCACCTGGTATCCCCAGGTGGATCTGAAAGCAGCCCCCTGGGCGGTGATCGCGTTGCCCACCGAACCGGTTCTTGCACTCACCCGTCGCGTGGTCTCCCCCATCGGTGGTGTTGATGTAACCCCCGTGATCTGGGTGGGGATCATCAGTCTGATCAGAGAGTTGCTGGTTGGTCAGCAGGGGGTGTTCACAATGGTCTTACTGCGTGCTCAGTCAATCGCCTGAGACGACGGATGCGCAGCTGTGATCAGAGCATCTCCTGTTCCACGAATTTGGTGTGGACATCACCTCTCAGAAACTCTGGTCGCTCCAGCATGCGCAGGTGAAAATCCACTGTGGTGGGGATTCCCGTGATGGCGCATTCGTTCAGAGCTCTGCGCATCCGGCTGATGGCTGCCTCCCGATCAGCTCCCCAGACAATCAACTTTCCGATCAATGAGTCGTAGAAAGGAGGAATGTCGTAGCTGGTGTACACATGGCTGTCGACGCGAACGCCTGGACCTCCGGGTGGTAACCATCCGGTGATGCGCCCGGGAGCTGGCCGGAAGTTGTGCGTCGCATCTTCAGCATTGATACGGCATTCGATGGCATGTCCGCGCAATTCGATCTGGTCTTGAGACACGCTGATGGGCTCACCCCCAGCGATGCGCAGCTGCTCAGCGATCAGATCGATGCCGGTGACCATCTCAGTGACGGGATGTTCAA
>WTFZ01000054.1 GCA_011523835.1 Synechococcus sp. CO36386bin_29
CCGCCGCAGGTGGTGTTTGTGCTCGCCACCACCGACCCGCAACGGGTGCTGCCCACAATCCTCAGCCGCTGCCAGCGCTTTGACTTCAGGCGCATCCCGTTGGAGGCGCTTGAGCGGCATCTCACCTGGATTGCCGAGCAGGAAACCATCCCGATCCAGCCCGAAGCCCTGCATGTGGTGGCGCAACGAGCCCAGGGCGGCCTGCGTGATGCAGAAAGCCTGCTGGATCAACTGAGCCTGCTGCCTGGGCCGATTCAGGCCGACGCGGTGTGGGATCTGCTCGGTGCCGTGCCCGAACAGGAGCTGCTGGCGCTGGTGGCAGCGATGCGCAGTGGTGAACCGGTGGCCCTGCTGGAAGCCACCCGCACCCTGCTGGACCGTGGTCGCGATGCGGGCTCCGTCCTGCAAGGCCTGGCGGGAATCCTGCGCGATCTCGTGCTGATGGCTGCGGCTCCGGACCGGCCTGAACTCACCAGCGTGTCGCCTCAGTTCCGCGACCAGCTGCCCGAGCTAGCCAAAGCGATCGGCCGCAGCCGCCTGTTGCGGTGGCAATCTCAGCTGCGCGGTGCAGAGCAACAACTGCGCCAGAGCGTGCAACCGCGGCTCTGGCTGGAGGTGCTGCTGCTGGGATTGCTCTCAGAACCCACGGCCCCCCAGACCCCCGTCCCGGCATCCAGTCAGCACCAGCATCCAGCCCCCGCGCCCGCAGCACCAACCCCAGCATCACCGGTTGCAACCGCTGCTCAAACCCCACAAGCCCCGCCTGCGCAGGCCCCCCCACCGGCTCCCGTCAGCCTTCCAGACACCAGTCCTCCGGCAGCTCAACCTGCAGCAGCGAAAAGCCCATCGCCTCCCCAGGATCTCGGAGAGCTCTGGCAACAGATCCTGGCAGGCCTGGAACTGCCCTCAACGCGCATGTTGCTATCGCAGCAGGCCGAACTGGTGCGCCTCGACAACCACCGCGCCGTGGTGCAAGTAGCCGGCAACTGGATGGGCATGGTGCAAAGCCGCGTGGCCTTGCTGGAACAGGCCATCGCCCGGGCTGTCGGCGGCAACCGGCAACTCGTGCTGGAAAGCCATGGAGGGGCAGCACCGATGGCTGCCATGCCCACGCCATCGACACCGCCACCACCGCCAACACCAAGACCAGCTCCCGTTCCAGCTCCTGCCGTCAGGAACAACGAAGCGGAACTGCCACCACAACCGGTTGCCGCAACACCGGCTGCTACACCGGCCCCTGCGCCTGCCCCGAGTCCGGCGCCTACCCCAAGGCCGGAGCCCGAACCCTCAGCCATTCAGCGACAAGAACCGTCCGTACTGGATGACAAGGCCAAGCGCCTGGCCGATTTCTTCAACGGTCAGGTTCTGAATGTGGATCTGAATAGCTAATCCAGCACAAAAGGTTCAGGACTGAATCGCTTCCTCCTGACCGCGGTGGCTCGTCTTCGCCCACACCAGTCGTTTGGGACGCAACGCCATGCGCAGAGTCACCCAGGGGATCACTACAAACCAGTGGCTGAGATAGGCAATCCCCAGCAGAAGGTTGAACAGGTCAGGCTGGGGGAGATCTGGACCATCGCTGGCCCGGCGGCAGCCTCGCCAGTAAGCCACACCCGACACACTGAACGCCACGATCGAGAGAGGCCAGTACGCCGGTGTGGTGCGACTGAGCAGACTGGTGAGCAGATCCGACCAGGACACCACCGGCAAGGCGTACTGCAGCAGGAAGAAGCTGGCGAGATCACGTCGCTGAGCCAGGGTGAGTCGGGATGAAAGCAGACCCGGCCAGTAATCCAGAAAACGCTGCAAACCTCCCTCAGCCCAGCGCTGACGCTGCTTCCAGAGGGCCTGGAGTGTTTCAACCGCCTCTTCCTGGACCGGTGGATTCCAGAGGATGCCGATGCGAGCCTCCTGCAACAACAACCGGAAGCTCAGATCCAGGTCGTCGGTCACCGTTTCCTCATTGAAGCCGCCGCAGGCCTCCAGCAGATCCCTGCGCAACAGCTGGCCATTGCCGCGCAGTTCCGCTACCCCACCACCGGCCAGACGCCCTTGCTGAATCTGGGCATCAAAGGCCATTTCCATGGCCTGAACCCGAGTCAGCCAGTTGTCCTGCGCATTGGTGACAGCCTTGCGCATCTGAACGGCCGACCAACCACCACGGCGGGCGAAAGGGACCAGCCGCTCGAGCTGATCTTCAGCGAGCTGGGCGTCGGCATCAAGGATCAGCAACCACTCACCCCGTGTCTGAGCCAAGGCAGCATTGAGGGCACCGGATTTACCACCGCCGGCGTTGCGGGGACGGCGAATCACCCGCAGCGCGGGAAAGCGATCCTGCAGCGCAGCCAATCGGTCGGGCGTGCGGTCTTCGCTGCCGTCATCCACCACGCACAGACTGAGGCGATCAGCCGGATAGCGGAGCGCACTCAAGCGCTCCACCAAGCGTGTGACGACAGCTTCTTCATCCCTGGCCGCCACCACCACATCCACGGTCGGCAGTGCCGCGTTGGCCGCTTCCACTGGATCAGCAACTGTCAAACCGGGCTCAGAGCCATCGCCAGAGGATTCCCTGCGCAAAACAGTGCGAAGGCCATAGCCACCGAGAAGAACGGCAAGCGTGAGGGCAGGAAAAAGACTTCGACTCGGGTCCAGCCAATGGGGCGCAGCTCCAGCCCAGCCGCAGGCCGCAAGAAAGAGAGCCGTCTTGCCGCGTCGGTGATCACCTGTACCTGCGGCCACGCCCCTCACAACTCGCGAATTCTTCGAACTTTAAGGGGATTGATCAGAAGCAGCCGCCTCGGCAGGGCTAACGGGCTCCAAGCGGGCCCCGGGGTAATAGTGCTGAAGAATGCGCTGAGCAGTCCAGCCTCGACTGGCCAGATCAATGGCGCCAGCCTGCGACAGCCCCACACCATGACCGAATCCACCGCCTTGAAATTGCCAGACCCCGGGGGTCTGAGGCTGAAGGACAAACAAAGTGCTGGGCAGACGGCGGAGGGTCCGGCGAATCGCATCAAGGCGCAGCACCACCGATGACGCATCTCCATCCCGCTCAATCGCCAGCGCAAGCACCCGTCCGCTTGGCCCCCGGGCCTGAACGCTGACCTTTATGGGGAGGGCATTGCCCTTGCCGGCTGCCGCCAACGCCTGGGCCAGTTGGCCGGCGGAATAGTTGCGGGTCCAGCGGAAGCGGGGATGACCAGCGCCATAGGCACCATCTCGACGCTGCAGGAGAGCCTTCACGCCTTCTGACGACTGCAGAGGCAGCACAGTGGGCTCCTGCCAGGCCTGGGATCCATCGGGCTGCACACGCACATAGGGCAGAGGGTCCATTGCCCAGGCTTCTTCAGCACTGGCACTGATCCCGCCATTGGTGGCGTGATAAACCGCATGGATCGGTTGCCCCTCCCAGCGCAGTACCTCGCCGGACGTGGCGCGAATGGCCTCTCGGACCGTGACCGAAGCCTGCCGCGGATCGCTGTAAACCTGACACTGCGTGTCACTGCAGAGGTGATACCCGTCAATCGAGAATCGGTGGCTGTTGGCCAGGGCCCAAGTCCGGGCCAGAACCGCCTGAGCCTGCAGTGCTGCCGCGGGCGACCCTGCACCGATTTCATGAGGCACCACGCCCTCCAGGTAGCGCTCCAGAGGAACCTGCTCAAGCAAGGTCCAGCTGCCGTAGGCATCAGCCTGCAGCCGGAAGGGTCCCCGCATCACACCGCCCTTCCAGCGCAGTCCTCCCGGGGCTTGCACCTGCAGTGGTCCCTGCAGCGTGCGGCCACCCTCTGGCCCCTCCAGCACGGGTCGAACCTCGGCCGCAATCGCAAATGTGACATCACGCAACGGCACACCGGGTAGATCCGGCGCATCGAGCGGTGCCCACACCTCCCACTCATCGGGATGGGCGACCTTGGCCTCCACACCCTGATCCCGCCAACGCTTCGCCAGCCGCTCAGCCGATTCGAAACTGGCCAGGGGCCCGATCACCCGTCTGCCCACCGTCCCGGGGGTCTCCAGCGGTACCAATCGCCAGCTGAAGCGCAGGGTTTGGCCATCGGCGACAACAGACCCATTGCGATCGAGAAGCTGGATCGGTGCCTGATCAGCACTGATAAGAGTGAGCAGAGGCGCGGAACGCTGCGGAACGGTGCCGCGGCCGAGGTGGTCCGCCAGCGACACCCAAAGAACCTGACCCGCGACAGGGGGCGCAGGCACGGAGCGATGGGTAGGCAGGGCGAGAGCCTGAACGTCTGGCGGCAGGGTCCGGAGGTCCTGGGCACGACAACCGAGCGTCGCCACAACCGGCAGCACCAGCAAGTGGGCCAGAGATCGGGCACCGGACATTTGGCTGGAGGGAGGGTGAGGTTCTATTGTCTTTGTTTGTGCCCCGTGCCGCCAGAGACATGCCCAAGCTCAAGACCCGCAAAGCAGCCGCCAAGCGGTTCAAGGCAACCGGCACTGGCAAGTTCCTGCGTCGTCGCGCCTTCCGCAATCACCTGCTGGATCACAAGAGTCCGAAACTGAAGCGCCACCTGGCGACCAAGGCTGTTGTGGACCGCACAGACGAGGAGCGGGTGGCCTTGATGATGCCCTACGCCTGATCATCTCAGCGCACGACCGTTTTTTAATTACTCACCGAATTCATGGCACGCGTCAAGAGAGGCAATGTCGCCCGCAAACGCCGCAACAAGATCCTCCGCCTAGCTCGAGGTTTCCAAGGCAGCAACGGAACTCTGTTCCGCACCGCAAATCAACGGGTGATGAAGGCCCTGTGCAATGCCTACCGCGACCGGCGCCGTCGCAAGCGCGATTTCCGCCGTCTGTGGATTGCACGCATTAACGCAGCAGCCCGTTTGAACGGTGTGAGCTACAGCCGTCTCATTGGCGGCATGAAGCAGGCCGATGTGCGCATCAATCGCAAAATGCTGGCCCAACTCGCTGTGGCTGATCCCTCCAGCTTCACAACTGTGGTGAATGCCACCCAGGGTTGAGTAGCGTCCCGCCTCGGGGCCATCTCTTCCCTTCATGGAATCGCTTCTACCGCAGACTTATCTGCTGGGCCTGATTGGCCTTCTCGCGATCGTTGCCGTCGTTGTTGGTCGGCAGCTCCTTCGCGTTCGCCGCGATGAACAGGCCCTCATCCGTCTCGAGCAGGCAGATGCGGCCGGTTCTCGTGATTCAGGTGATCTCTACGAACTGGCTTCCGTTCAACTGCGCAAACGGCTCTATTCCCAGGCGTCAGCAACCTTGCGGCAAGCTGTCAAACGTTTGAGCAACGAACCTCAAGAAGCCCGCGCATTGATCCAAAATGCCTTGGGATTTTCTTTGGCAGCCCAAAAGGATTTTTCAACAGCAATTCGTCATTACAAATTGGCGCTGCAAGCGAAAGCTGACTATCCCGTCGCTCTCAATAACCTTGCCTTCGCCGAAGAACGCTTGCTCAACAGAGATGCCGCCTGTGAGCTTTATCAGAAAGTTCTAACCCTCGAACCAAATAACGCAACAGCCAAAAAACGCCTCAGGCGCCTAGAGAGGGCCGCCAATCGCCAGACAGGCAGCCGAACCGGAGCAAGTCCAGCAGAATCACCACAGAGCTCGGATGGGAGGGGCTTCTGAACCGGAGCAGCCTGGAGCCAGGCTCAGACTTCCACCAAGGTTGGTCAGCCTGGGTGCCTGCCAGCTCGACAAACTCATCCCCTGTAATCCAAGAAAGTCTCCTCCAACTTCGAGATCATCAGGAAGCTGACCCGCCAGCGGGAGCAGATCGAGCTGATCCGATGAAGCGTTGAGATTTCCCTGCACAGGCGTGCTGACACTGCCAATCTCGATGACGCCGCGCAGATCCACCATCTGTCCGATCGGCTGCACGCTCGCCAGGGTGAGCTTCACATCCACGGCACTCCCGGATGTGAACGATTGATAACTGCCACACCATTGCCTTGGCATCGAAGCAGCCAGATCAGCCGCACGCAGCACTGGATCGAATTGCTGAACCGTGCCGTCCAACACCAAAGGCTCCTCCAGAACAGAGCTGTCAAGGGGAAGAGACGGTTCGAAAGTCGCCGGAATCTCAATCGGCGCGTTCATGTCCATGGTGACAGACGTGACGAGAACGGATGATGGGCGCACGGTAGAGCCCCTCAGCGGTGCGCGTCCGTTTTCCGATCCGGTTCCCTAACCAGTCCCTCCGTTCCCATTCATGGATTCGACCCCGACCAGCACCGACACGCTTGTGATCGGTGGCCGCCAGTTCCGCAGCAGGCTGTTCACCGGCACGGGGAAATATCCGAATCTGGCGATGATGCAACAAAGTCTGGAGCGTTCCGACTGCGAGATGGTGACCGTGGCGGTGCGCAGGGTGCAAACGGTGGCGGCCGGGCATGCAGGACTGATGGAGGCAATCGACTGGACACGGATCTGGATGCTTCCCAACACCGCTGGATGCACCACGGCGGAGGAAGCCATCCGAGTGGCAAGGCTTGGACGCGAGCTGGCACGGCTCGCCGGCCAGGAGAACAACACCTTCGTGAAGCTGGAAGTCATTCCAGACAGCCGCCACCTGCTCCCAGACCCCTTTGGAACACTGGAGGCCGCTGAACAGCTGGTCAAGGAAGGTTTCACGGTGCTCCCTTACATCAATGCGGATCCCTTGCTGGCTAAACGGCTGGAAGAGGTGGGATGCGCCACGGTGATGCCCCTGGGTTCTCCGATCGGATCAGGGCAGGGATTGCGCAATGCTTCCAACATTGCTCTGATCATCGAGAACGCCTCGGTTCCGGTGGTGGTGGATGCGGGAATCGGCGTACCCAGCGAGGCGTCCGCTGCCCTGGAGATGGGTGCAGACGCCGTTCTGGTGAACAGTGCGATTGCGTTGGCTGGCAATCCGCCGTTGATGGCCGAAGCGATGGCTTCCGCCGTGCGGGCTGGACGCCAGGCCTTCCAGGCGGGACGGCTGCCGACACGGGCTCAGGCCTCACCCAGCTCACCCACCACCGGCAAGGTCAACGGCTGAGGCATCTGTAACGACAGGTCAAGACCTATGAAGCTGCATTGAGCATTCAGGCCACTGCCCCATCAACTCCATAGGGTCCGGATTCATTGATGAGGACCCGATGCAGGTCACCCAGGAGGACGGAGGCCGTCTGAACGCATTCGCGAAAGAACCACGCATGGAGGTTCTGAGCGGGGAAGCCAGCCACAGCAATGGCTCCCGACTGATCATGGTGGGTGGCTCCCTGCTTGTGATCGCCTTGATGGCTTTCACTGTGGTGATCAGCTGAAAAGCCTGTAGTAGCTTGCCTCAGATTGGCGGCTTGCACGCTTCAGCAGGAGTTTGAGGTGAAAGTTCTCGTTCTCGGTGGTGACGGCTTCTGCGGCTGGCCCTGTGCCGTGAATCTCGCTGATCAGGGCCACGA
>WTFZ01000131.1 GCA_011523835.1 Synechococcus sp. CO36386bin_29
AATGGCGGGGTTTTTAGGGGTTCGGTGAACTGGTCGACTTGTTATCTGAAGGATGGAGAGCACCGCCTTAGGCAAATAAGCCAATAAAAATCTGGAAGCGGCTTCACTTCCAGATCGATCTGTAGAGCCGAGAGCTGCTTTCAGGTCAACTCTCTGCACCGTCACTTAATGGCTGCCAGGCCATCATCAGCTACCCCCAGATGGGATCAAACGTCTGAATGGACTGACCCATGGCATCACATCTGACCCCGTTTGGGGGTGTTCGCGTCCATCAAGCTTGATTTGAATTGAACTGTCGATGGGGGCACAACCCCGTCGATGGGGTGGGAGGCAAAAAAAGCGAGCCCTGAAACTGCTGGTCTTCATTCAGGTCTCACTCCCCCCAATCACTGGCTGTACATCTTTGGGCTCGGCGCTGGTGCCCCCGGTTAACCGCCACAGTCATTGACGCCACAACGCCCCTAGGGCATACCCCCATGGGAGTCGCCCGGTAGCTACAGCTACAGGGATGCAACCGCAATGGGGACGAATCGGTAGGCCGCTCGAGGAACCAGAAAAGAGAGTTCCGTTCAGTGGGCCGGACCCATCCATTAGTACTTTTAACGCGACCAGCTTTTCCATCTGTTGTCCTGCAGCCTGACTCCTTTGTTGCCCTGATGTGGAACAGATCAGCGACCAAGGTTGTTCCAGATGGCGCTCACGACAACATGGCAGTTTCTTGCCAAGCTGTAAGCAATTATTCGATCGATCGAGTCTATGAAAGCGCAACTGGTAGTGATTACAGGAGCAGGAGCAGGGATCGGAAAGGCTTTGGCATATGCATTTTCTACCGCTGGTCACCCATGTTTATTGCTATCAAGAAACCAGGAGGAAGACCCAGCACTGGCTAATAAGCAAGTGAGGTACCGGCAACTCGATGTCTCCGATGCCGAAGCATTGGGAGATGCCATTGCGTCAGCGGAGAGCCAGTACGGTCCTACGGGCTGCCTGATTAACAATGCTGGAATGATTCATATCGGCGGACTGGAATCCCTCAAAATTGATCAAATCAACGAAGAAGTCGACACCATGATTAAAGGCGTAGCGAATGGTATTCACCATGTTTTACCAGGCATGCGAGAGCGCCGTAGCGGAACCATCATTAACATCAGTTCTATTGGAGACCGCAAGCCAGCGCCTGGAGCACCTTTGTATCACGCCTGCAAGCATGCAGTTCGCTCTTTGGGCGAGAGCTTAAACATGTCAGAAGCCGAATACAATATTCGTATTGTCAACCTTGCACCCGGACTAATCCGAACGTCAATTCACCAGAAGATGGGGATTAGCTTTGAGGAATACTGCGAAAAGCTTGGCAATCCCACTTTCATCGATCCAGAAGAACTAGCAAACATTGCGCTCTTCTGCTGGCAGCAACCCCAACACATCTGTATCCGAGACATTGCAGTAATGCCAACTGACTGCGGATTCTGATCATTGCCCATGAGTCTCACATCCTAAAAACGAATCTCCAACAGGGTCCTGAACCCATTGATGACATTTGCTCTTAACGCAAGAACCAGCTCCTTGCGAGCATGGAAAAGGGCAATTTCAAGCATATTGTTGATGTAGAGATCATCCAAGAACCAGACGCAGAGCTGATTAGATTTCGATCAACAAGAGCAACACTCTCGGCAGGTCAGAAACTCTTAGGCAGCCGTTCGAACCCAATTTGTAAAATCTGTCAAAATCGACCAAGACATTCAACTATTGACCCTATTAATACTCTTAATGAGCATCCCATTCAGGCCATTCACTCCGTAAATAATAGCGGATTTTTCATTGAAGTCTGCGATTAGCAAAAGTCGCGAGCCCAACCAACTCCTTAAACAATATCGGCATGAAATCTCTTACCCCCTTCAGAAACCAGCAAAAGTGTAGATATCAAGGCATTTGCAAGCTTTATCGCTGAGGCTGGCTATCAGTAAAGCATCTGCTTTCATCTCTTTTGCAGCACTATTTGATCGTTTGGAGCTTTCCCACCGTTGCAGGTGCTTGGGAGTCTTGCCCTGGTTTCGCTGACTACATCAACTCTGGTGCCCCTGGAGACCAGTTCGATGGGTTTGAACTGAAGTACCGAGTCTGTGAACCCATCAGTGGGAGTGGTGTTGCAATTGCTGAGGCCAGTGACATCGGCAAGGTCTGGGCTCACCTCGGTCCTTGGATTAAAGGATATGGAATTGAATTCAAAGTGACAGCTGTCGTTTCCGATGCTCAGTTCGCGGCAATGTGGCCTGGGATAGAAGCGGCGGCTGCAGTCGAATAACAAGTCTTTCCATAATTCAGTCGCCAACCATCTCCCGGCAAGACATTCACCCCGTCAGCCATGGCGGGGTTTTTAATCACGCATAAACTCGAATTCCAAGAGACACTTCCGAAGGAATGGCTTCAGCTCCATTAAGGAAGACTGGTCAATCTTCTCTTGTCCAGTCCATTTCTCAAGTGTAAACTCTACAGCTGTGTACAGTGCCCTGATGGCTATTTCGTCTAAATCAAGTTGGAGTTGATTTTCGGACATTTCAACCAATCATTTGTTAGATTGTAAAGGATACCTGAGGCGTAGTGTCAAGCCAGACGGCCAATAATTTCGTGAATCAAAGTCAGGAATTAATCACGAATAAAAGAATGTATCCGACTCACCAAGAGACATCGCTATTCCCAGAAAACACTGACCCCGTCAGCAATGGCGGGGTTTTTTAGTGCTCATCCAGCGCGCCAGTGCATCTCGGGCCGGTAGCGATGGTTTTGCCTGTACTGCGACAACGAATCCATTTGCTGCAAAATCCTGCAGCTGCTCTGGTCTCCACGAACACAGTCCTCCGCCAAGCGCTCACGCTTCCGTTGCTGGATCTCCCGACGCTTCTCTAGCTGGCGCTGTTGGTACCGCTGGCAGGACTCGCAGGGCATGGCTCTGGGGTCTCAAATCAGTCTGTTTTTGCTGGTCAGGCATGACAGCGCTCTGATGGCGAGCCAATGTGAGTTTGCGTTTGAGCTCTCCTCGATGTTGCGCTTTGGAACTCTGTTAATGATTGCCGCCACGGCTTTAAGTGGATGCTCCATCGATGTTGAGAGCCTCAAGGACTGCAAAGACAAAGACGGCAACCCCTTACCGGAATCGGTTTGTCGCAAAGACTCCGACAAGAAAAGTGATTGATCACCAGAACTGAGGGCACTGGACGATCCTTCATGGCGTCACTTGTCACCGATCAAGTCTGACCAGTCCACTGCGCCGTAATCCCCTTCCAACAGCTGACGTCCCCGCCGGTGCATTTCCTCAAGATCCGCACTGGAATAGTTGTTCCACCATGACGGCGGTCTGGCCCGCTTCCGGAACTCAGCCCATTGCTGACTTGGCATCACCCCAAAGTTTTGGCGGCTTATCGCTGACCCTGACGATGTCGCTGCGCTGGATCAGATGCAATTCACCAACCATTGGTCCACGACCGGGTGCTGCTTTCCCTTGATGCCGACCGACACGAACTCGAGTGAACTCACCCTCGAAAGCCATCAACACACCATCCATCAATATCGATTCGCCACTGTCATCACACAGGTTTAATCCGTACGACTCTTTGGTTATCGCCGGACCCAAGATCACAACGTCACCAGTGCTGAACCGCTCCCACAATCGACTCAGGCGGTCCTGTTTCACTGCAGCTGATGATCCATCTGCTGACGGATTGCGGCCCATTTCGGCGCTGCTGCGGCCATCTGCTGTTGCCACTGCAATGCCTTTGGAACGAAGCCTTCGATGCTCATCACCACACCCTGTAATTACTGCCGCCTTACTGCCATTTGGCCCGTTGCCACATCACGCCGTACCTGACCGCGTCCAGGCTGTGATTCGCGCAACCATCAGCGATCCGCTCCACATCACGGGGGTGCCGGGGCAATGTCGGCCAGGTGTTCATCAGCCCCTCGCAACTCCTGCTCCACTGAAGCCAGAACGTCTTAGGGTCACGAACAGCGGCCTGCAGCATCGTTCTGACCAGCGCCAACCCGTTGATCTCCCGGGCGTTCATCTTTCCGGCCCGGTGAAGCCGGCACCCTGCAGCTTTGAAGTCCCCGGCGGTAGAGCCACGATCACTGCCTGTTGCGTTGAACACCGCGTCATCAGCGATCACCTTTGTGGTGTTCGGGTTCAGCTTCCAGCGCTCCAGCCATTCGATGATCCCGGCGGCCTGTTCCGCATTGCTGAGATACATCCCCCGGGTCCAGTCCCGTTGACCACCGGCGGTGCTGGCAGCGACGTAAAACTCATCCAGCAACCAGATGCTCCCCTTCGGCGCACCCTCCGGATCTGGCAGGCAGAGATACGCGACGGTCGGCGCTGAGCATCCCCAGTCCATACAGACGAATGCACGATGGAGATCTTCTCGCGCAATCCCCCCTGGCCTCACATCAAGCAGGCTCCGGCGAACACTGAAGCTCGATCCAAAGAACGCACCGGCGATATCGACATCCAACCGGCCATGGAGCCAGGCATCCAGCAGCGCAGGATCTTCCGCGCAGGCGACCTTGATGTTCCGGATGTATTGATCCAGATCGAGGTGCTGGTTCGATGCCGCGGTGAAGGTGGCAAAGATGCAGTGCTTGCCTAAATCCTCCGAGAAAAACCGACTGGCCCGCCCGGGTTCTGGATAACCAGCAGGGAGGCCATATCGGGCCTGCAGCACCGGATGAAATGGACCCCCAGGGTTCCCCAACAGAATCGTCCGGGTCAGTACGCCGGAAGGGCCACGCAGAGTTGCAGTAGCCGAATCGATGAAGGCTGAATCGAAATGGTTACCGACTTCATCGTGGATCGCGCAGATAAACGATCGACCCTGGAGCCTGGCCAACGCTTTGACCTGCTCACCAGGGCCGGCGCCGGTATAAGCCAGCTCAACCTTCCCGAAGGGCATGTCTTTCCCGCCCAACCGGAAGGTCATATCGGACCCGCTATGTGTCGTCCCGGGGAACACCACCGATAGATACCGCCAGAGCAAACCCTGCAGTTCCGTCAGTCCCTGGAACGTCGTTCTTGTGATCAGGCAGCTGTACCGCTCTTTGAAGTGCGCGGCGTCCCGGGCCACCACCAGCACAATCACCCAGCTCTTGCCTGTACCCCGGGCACTGATCACACACAGGTCATCAGCGAAGGGAGCATCAACGCCTGCGTCTGGGTCGGCTCACGCATCTCAGGACCAGCAGCGACTGCAGGTTGTGGAGCGGTGGCGGTCTTCTTAGCCATAGGCCAGTCTGCCGAGACCAAAAGACAGAACGACACGACAACCAGCGAGAGGCAGAAACCCCATCAGGAGCGGATGGGGGAATCGTGTGCCCACTTGACTGGAACTCCCAGGCACAACCGGGTGGCACGCCATTCCCACACTCAGCCAATTCGCACTAGAAGGCAATGAGCGTTAACGCGGATAGCCATTAACTGCTGACGGGTGGAAAGTATGTCCATCGAGATCGGAGGAGCCAATGACGGACAACACTCCACCTGAGCAAACAGCAGAAGCAAACTGACTTACTGGCCCCTGCTCCAACAGTTTCCACCCATCCGTGAGGCTGGTCCTTTGGTAGGCATCAACTGAGCGCCACACCAATCGACACTCCCACTTGCACCGCCACAGGTGCCCTGGAGCTTCATCAGCCACACCCCTGGACTCAATGGCCCCAGGCGCCAACACGCCAGACGCTTCGACCCTCGCCAGAAATGGCACTACGACTTGACCTCTGCCCTTCTGGGGAAAGCAAGGGACAGTTGGTGTCGGAAGCGAGGAATAAGAGAGACCACCCCATTTCTGTCGTAGGTGGGCGGGCCTCTCAAACCCTGATCAATTCAAGGGTTGAACGATGCATGAACGAGCGACTTAGGCCGTCTTTCCATCCGGAGGGGCGGCCTTCCTCTTTGCAATGGGATGCGTCAGCCAAACAACCATCGATGCCAGCCGCCCCACCAATCCCCCTTCCCGCTTCGATTGGGGTCACTGTTCCGTAATGGGAGTTATGCCTTCAGATTCGCGCCCCCGATGCAACCGGAGTGATCCGGCAATGTCCTGACGATTCACTCTCCGACATCTCACCTAACTGCTGCACGAGTTTCCAAGTGAATTTCAAGGTGATTCGATTGATCTCGAAAGTGGAAAGTGAAAACCATGGTTTGTATTCCACCTTGTGGAACCGATATTGGTCGGGAGTAACCGAAAGTTTTTGTTGATCTCCACTAACTGTTCCGGTCCCTGTTGCAGCGTTGATATAGATGGGCCAAACCAAAAGGTCGTCCCCTCTTGTGGCCTTTGTTTCAGTGCAGGTGAGGTGAATTGGTTCCGCCAGCGCCGGCGCGGGGAAGGTCAGCCCCAGGGTGATCAGTGCAATCGAAAGATTTGGTTTCATTGGTTCGCTTCCCCTAACTGAGCGAAGGTCCCGTGACTGAACTTCCGCATTTCGTGAATGGAAAAACCCCGCCATTGCTGACGGGGTGACTGTTTGTCGGGAGATCGATAGCGACAACCACGCCCCCTGCTTTCCCCTTGCGGGTCTTGTATAGCTCTCAGCCCCGATTCCAGACCTCAGGCTTCCCGACAATTGTTAAGGGGTGAATCACCAGGAAGTGCATGAATAGGTGTGACCAATTTGACGGCAGGTTGTGCGGGAATAGGCTTCAGCAGAAGGAACATTCATAGCTGCAACTCCCATCACAATTGCCAGAGGAGCTACAGCCATTGCAACCAGAGAAGCAGCTTGCTTGATGCCGGTCTTGTTGTTGCTGGTGATGTTGGAAGTGGTCATTGGTTTTAGTTGGGTTGTGAGGGTCATTCCCTCGGACAAACACACCATCGCCGTTCTCGCCTGAAAGCAACTCCCCCAACTGAGCGTTTTTGAAGGCCCCTTCGTCCCCCAAATGGGGGGGTTATGTAAGTCGCGCTATGCGGGTTCAGATCAGCCCACCGCCTGCATCCGGGCGGCGACCACCGCAGCGGCTTGCTGCTGAGCGGTGTCCAGGATCTCCCTGTCGATCTGGCCGCCGTAGGTGGTGCTGTGGGTCAACAGGCTGTGTCCCATCAGGCCAGCCGTTTTCCGAGGACTGAATCCGAACTCCTCGTGAGCCCTGGCCGCGTACGCATGCCGCAGGGAATACGGAACAAGCTCATTGCCGGTGGCGCCCACAGTGGGCAGAGCAGCCGTTTCAGCCACCAAGGCCTGCCAGGTGCGATTCCTCCTGAGGTACTGGCTCAGGGCATGGCCAGCTCGGGTGAGCTCACCGTCCGCATCGCGCAGGAAACAGGTGTCGGGCAAGGCCTCGTTGCCGTGCTCTT
>WTFZ01000125.1 GCA_011523835.1 Synechococcus sp. CO36386bin_29
GAGCGATCACCAAAGCCGATACAGGCACGTTCCAGATCACAGTTCCGAATTCAACGGACATGGGGCGCTACGGCTCGTACGACACCCGCACGATCGACAAAGACATCACCGCCGTGATGGGTGTGACGTTCCGCGTGCAGTGATCGCACTTCCCCTGATTCTCCTTGGCATCGCCTGGCTCCAGGAGCTGATCGATCAACTGCTTTTCGCCGGTGGCTGGAACCTGGCCATGGGCCCAGGAACACCTTGGTGGACATTGTTCACAGCCCCTTTCAGCCATGGGGGATTCGGGCATCTGCTCGCCAACAGCCTGGTGTTTCTTCCCCTCAGTTACCTGGTGCTGGCGCGCAGCACCAGGGCCTACATCACCGTTTGGATCGCGGTCATCCTCCTTGAGATTCCGGTTTGGCTGTTCTGGCCCGTCGGAGCCCATGGCCTCTCGGGCGTTGTGTACGGCCTCCTCGGCTACCTGCTGTTGATCGGCTTTCTCGAACGGCGGCCTCTGGCCATCCTTTTGAGCCTCATCACGCTGTTGTTGTTCGGCAGTGCCTTGCCAGGTCTTCTGCCCTGGGCGTCACCCGCTGGCGTGAGCTGGATCGGACATGCCACGGGATTCATCGCCGGACTGATCGCGGCGAAAGCTGTGCAGACAGAGCCCTAATCCTCGCCTTCATCGACGTTGACGTTCCCCAAGAAGCGACCAGAGGCTTTCACGGCCAGGACTGCAGCGGCGGCTCCGTAGCCGATGAATGTGGCCACCTGGCCGAAACTGCCGGTTTCATAGAGATCGGCATTGAGCAAAAGCCAATCAACCAGCGATGCAGCAGTGCCCCAGATCACCACCCACACCGACACATAGATCACTCCCCGGGTTGTGCTGCTCAAGGAAGCAAAGGCGACATCGACTGAGACCGTAGATCAAATCCCCTCAGCGGCCAGAACCTGATGCGATGGCTACAACCGCTTCAAGAACGACTTTGGCCATGAGCGAACAGGATCAGCAACAACCCGTGGTGATCAAACAGGGAGGCAATGGCATCGGCTTGGTGGTCGCCGCGCTGATCATCGGTGGATCGATCGTCTATGCCATCAACATCTGGTCGAACACCAAACAGCAGATGATCAAGGCACCAGCCGAAGCAATTCAGAAAGGCGTTGAGTCTGTGAAAAAAGCGATTCAACCGGGGCCCTGATTCAGCTTCACCCGCCCTCCATCGACTGCTGATGGCTGTGCTGCCTGTAGAGATCGCTGGGATCATCCTCTTTTGAATCTCCAGCTTTCTTACGCTTCTGAGCCGCTTCCTCCTCTTTCTGGACCACCCGTTCGTAGGCGTTCAGAGTGTCGGATTCGGGTCTGGACGCCTGGGAGCTCATCAACTGAAGTATCAGAGGCTATGAATGCTCGCATCCGGAAGGAACCGCTGCAACGATGACGCTTTCGTTTCAGCGTCATGAAGAAACGCGAGCGGGCGACCGTGGTTCTGGAGCGATTGAACACGCACTATCCCGAGCCACCGATCCCCCTCGATCACAGTGATCCATTCACCCTGTTGATCGCGGTCCTGCTCAGCGCTCAGTGCACTGACAAAAAAGTCAACGAGGTCACGCCCGCACTGTTTGCCGCCGGCCCCACCCCAGAAGCAATGGCCGCCCTCGACGAGGACGAGATCCTGTCCCATATCCGCCAGCTTGGCCTGGCCAGAACCAAGTCCAAAAATGTGCGCAAGCTGGCCCACATTCTTGTGAATGTCCATGGAGGCGAGGTTCCTGCCAGCTTCGAAGAACTGGAAGCGCTGCCTGGTGTGGGCCACAAAACGGCCAGCGTGGTGATGGCGCAGGCCTTCGGGGTTCCGGCATTCCCTGTGGATACCCACATCCACCGCCTGGCCCAGCGCTGGGGGCTGAGCAGCGGAGAGTCGGTGGCGACAACCGAGAGGGATCTCAAAAGCTTGTTTCCCAAAAACGCCTGGAACAAGCTCCACCTTCAAATCATTTTTTACGGGCGGGAGTACTGCACCGCCCGAGGGTGCGACGGCACAGTGTGCCCGCTCTGCCGCGAGCTCTACCCCAGGCGCAAAAAACCGGTGGAATGGAAAAAGGCTTAACCGAAACCAATCGTCAAATTGCTGTTACTGTTTGTTGCAATACGACGAACTCAAGGCATGGAGCGCAATTCCGCACAGGACAGCTGGTTTCAAGGCTCCGCAGCACGGGCCATTCATGAAGAACAACTGGCAAAAGTCGAACGCTTCAATGGACGAGCCGCCATGCTCGGCTTCGTGATCGGTGTGGTCACCGAAGGGCTCACCGGGCAAGGCATCCTGCATCAGATCGGCCTGGGCCCCCTTGTCGACGGCTACGCCGCCTGCAGCGCCCAGTACCTGCCCTTCTGCTTCTGATCGTGACCAGCCTCCTCCCTCAGCTCTAGGGTTGGGGGCTGTCAGATCACAGGCATGCCTCGCAAGCGCCGCAAGCTCAGCAAGGAGATGGAGGCTGAGATCAAAGCCGCCCAGAAAAAAGTGGAGTTCATCTCCGCAATGATCAGGGATATCCGCGAAGAAGACATCCAGAACGAGTACGCGGAAGCGTTTTCCCGCGTGCATGTTGCTTGCACGCATCTCGCCCAGCTCTACGTCTCTGAAGGGGTGACTGAAGAAAGTGAAGGAACGTTGTCCCTCTACAAGGGCCTCCTCGCCCAATTTGAGGAGGAATACGAACTCTGAGCGTCAGAAAAGTGAGTTCAAAGTCATGCTGACGCTGCTGGAACCCGGTACAACCGAGTTGAGTTCGTAGAACGGCAGCCATGACCGACCGCGGTGACACGCCAACGCGTACGAACGATCCCCGCTGGTTCGACCTGCTCATGGCCAGTCGCTGGCCTCTGGCTGTGGTGCTGGCTGCCTGGGCCGTGGCCATCGCTGCCGTGCAGATTCTGAGAAAACCGATCCCCATCGGTCTGCCCCTCAGTCAGCCCCTGCCGGTGAAGCTCGTCGGAGGCGTCAGCGTGGAGCAGTTCAAAGTCCCGGTGCGCGTCAAAAGCGAGGGAGCTCTCTCCATTGAGGCCATCAAGGCTCTTCCAGTCAGCGGCAGCGTCGAAGTCCCGGAGGGAGTGTCCTTAAGCCGGCCGATCCAGGTGGACACCAGCACGCCGCTGGAGGTCAACAGTGATGTGAACGTGGACAGCCCCATTGTCGTTTCAGAAGTGTCCGAACCTGTCTCGATTCGTGCTGTTGCCGGCGAAACGCTGGAGGTGAGCACCCCCGACGGTGAAACTCTGAATATCAACGGCTCAGTGAAAGTGAACTCCGTGGGCGGCAAGATCAATGTGCGCCTGCGTGATGCAGCCAAGTCCGTGCTGCCTCTGCCCTAACCCTGTGGACCTCAACGACCTGCCAGACCTGTCCAAGTTGAACCTGGCCGTGATCGGCCATCAGGAATGGGTCACGTTTCTGGAGGTGGATGCCCTCCCACAGCCCGGGCGGATCAGCAGGGCCTGCCGATCCCTCGAGGAACCTGCGGGGGCAGGGGCGGTTGTTGCTGTTCAGCTGGCACGTCTCACGGGCAGAGCCGTGCTCTTCTTCACCGCACTTGGCAACGATTCGATCGGGCACCGCAGTGAACAACGGCTCAGGGAGCTGGGGGTGGAGCCTGTGGTTGCCTGGCGCGACATCCCGAGCCGGCGTGGCATCAGCTTGATGGATCCCGGCGGCGACCGTGCCATCACTGTGATCGGAGATCGGCACACCCCCTGCGCGCAGGATCCACTTGGCTGGGAACGACTCGCGGATTGCGATGGCGTGTTCGTCTCAGCGACCGATGCCGCAGGCTTGCGCCTGGCCCGACAAGCCAGGGTGCTGACAGCCACCCCAAGGCTGCGTCTGCCGGTGCTTCAGGAGGCATCTGTTCCATTGGATGCCTTGATCGGCAGTGGCCTTGACCCCGGCGAACAACTGCCCGAGGGAACCCCTGACCCCATGCCGAAGCTGCGGATCGCCACCGAAGGAGCCGACGGAGGCATCCTCTTTCCTGGAGGACGTTATGCACCGGAGCCCCTGCCTGGCCCCATGGTCGAGTCCTACGGATGCGGCGACAGTTTTGCCGCGGGGGTGACCGCTGGCCTTGCCGCAGGCTGGGACGTCAACGATGCCGTCCGTCTTGGTGCCCGCTGCGGTGCTTACTGCGCCACACGCTTCGGCCCCTATGGCGCATGACTGGTTCGGCCAACGTGATGTCAACTGACACCGTCTGGGTTCGCAGACTGACAAAGGCCGGCGCCCGGGGAGGAGCACTTCAAGGCGTCACCTTCGCCGTCAAGGAACTGTTCGATCTCGAAGGAGAACCGCGAGGCTGCGGCAACCCCCATTGGCGACAACGGCAATCGCCGAGCCGCAGCAATGCAACCGCAGTGCAACAACTGCTCGATGCGGGGGCGCGCTGCAAGGGCAGCACCACGATGGATGAATTCGCCTTCGGCCTCAGCGGAGAGAGTCCCTGGAGCGGATGTCCTCCCAACAGCGCCAACCCTGGATGCATCACCGGTGGCTCGAGCAGTGGCAGCGCTTCAGCCGTGGCCAGTGGTGAGGTGGATCTGGCGCTGGGGACCGACACCGGTGGATCGATCCGCGTGCCGGCCAGCTGGTGCGGTCTTCTCGGTTGGCGACCGACGCACGGAGCACTGTCCGTTCAGGGAATGCAGCCCCTGGCGCCAAGTCT
Source organism: Synechococcus sp. CO36386bin_29 (assembly GCA_011523835.1). Lineage (GTDB taxonomy): Bacteria > Cyanobacteriota > Cyanobacteriia > PCC-6307 > Cyanobiaceae > Synechococcus_C. The sequence goes on from WTFZ01000125.1 coordinate 4,714, forward strand.
CGACACCACAGGTCTGTTCAGTCGTACTCCGGAAGTGATGCTGGCGGCAGCCGATGTGCTGATGGCATCAAGTCCTTCCGGCCCATTCCCTGACTCTTCCCCTCCTGCGCAGCTCTTCTGGATCCCCGAATTTTGGTCGCCTCTCGAGAGTTCCGTGCGCACCGCTCTGCTCCAAAGCTGTGAACAACTCAGCCAAACCATCCACTGCGAGATCGAAGCGCTTCCCCTTGCGACCTTCGGTATGAACGATCCTCAGCAGCTCCAGGCCCTGTTTCAGGCGATCCAGTGGGAGGAGATCGCCACCACGTTCGCAGCACTCCCTGACGACCTGACCTTGGGACCGGTGTTGGAACGCAACCTGGCGATGGTGCGGAACCGATCCAGAGAAATCCAGGAGCTGGTGAATCAACAACGCCAGCACGTGCGCAACAGACTTGCCGCTGCACTGGGTGATCACGGGGTGCTGGCGCAGCCGATCACACCCTGCACAGCTCCTGCGATCGGCAGCTTTTCCCTGGATCGTGGTGCGGGCTCGCTGGTGGGACAACTCATTCGGCTCAATGCCTTGGCTGGCATCAGCGGAGCTCCGGAGGTCAGTGTTCCAACGCGAGGAGTGGAGAACAAACCACTGGGTCTTGGGCTGATCGCCGCTCCAGGAAGAGACCGACTGCTGATGACAACGCTTCAGATGTGCGCTGGATCGCTGGCGGCCATCTGAGCTGATGGATAAGGTCCAAAAAGAGGATGTAGTCGCATTCGATGTCAGATCTGAAATGCCCATACAGTGGTCAAACCGGAGCCGTTACACCCGCGGGGAGAACAGGTAACAGCGATTGGTGGCCCAATCAGGTTGACCTCGGGATCCTGCATCAACATCATCCGGCCTCAAATCCGCTGGGCGACGATTTCAATTACCCCACAGCATTTGCCGCACTCGACTACAGCGCGCTGAAGGCTGATCTTCAGGCCCTGATGACCGACTCTCAAGACTGGTGGCCTGCGGACTGGGGGCATTACGGAGCCCTGTTCATCCGTCTGGCCTGGCATAGCGCCGGCACCTATCGCACGGGAGATGGTCGCGGCGGAGCAGGCCACGGCAATCAGCGTTTTGCACCCCTCAACAGCTGGCCTGACAACACCAACCTCGACAAGGCCCGGCGGCTGCTGTGGCCCATCAAACGCAAGTACGGCAACGCCATCTCCTGGGCTGACCTGATCATCCTTTCGGGCAATGTGGCCCTGGAATCCATGGGGTTCCGCACCTTCGGCTTCGCCGGCGGCCGGGTGGACATCTGGCAACCGGAAGAGGATGTGTTCTGGGGAACGGAAACCGGATGGCTCAGCGATGAGCGGCACAACACGAAGGGAGAGCTCGAGCAACCCCTTGCAGCCGTTCAGATGGGACTCATCTACGTGAATCCTGAAGGTCCTGGTGGCGAACCTGATCCAGTGGCGTCAGGGCGCGACGTGCGTGAGACCTTTGCCCGCATGGGCATGACCGTGGAGGAAACCGTGGCTCTGGTGGCCGGGGGGCATACCTTCGGTAAGTGCCATGGTGCCGCTCCTGACAGCCACCTGGACGCGGAGCCGGAAGGTGCCGCTCTGCATGAGCAGGGCCTGGGTTGGCACAACAACTACGAAACAGGCAAGGGTGAACACACCATCACCAGTGGCATCGAAGGCGCCTGGAAACCGAACCCCACCCGCTGGGATCAGGGATATTTCCAGATGATGTTCACCTACGACTGGGAACTCACCAAGAGCCCAGCCGGCGCCTGGCAATGGAAGGCAAAGGACGTGAAGCCCGAGCACATGGTTCCCGATGCCCATGTCGCCGAAAAATCGTCAGCGCCGATCATGACCACCGCCGATCTGTCCCTGAGACACGACGCGATCATGGAGCCAGTGGCCCGGCGCTTCCATCAAGACCAGGAGGCTTTCGCCGCTGCGTTTGCCCGGGCCTGGTTCAAGCTCACCCACCGCGATCTCGGGCCCCGGGCCCTGTACCTCGGACCGGATGTACCCGAGGAAGTGCAGATCTGGCAGGACCCGATTCCTGATGTCACCCATACGCTGATCGACGACACTGACATCAGCAACCTCAAGCAGCAGATCCTGGCCAGTGGCCAGAGCATCTCCGCCCTCGTGGCAACGGCCTGGGGTTCAGCATCCACGTTCCGCGGCTCAGATCGGCGCGGGGGCGCCAATGGCGGACGCATCCGACTCCTGCCACAACGCACGTGGGAGGTGAACGAGCCCGTGCAACTCAATGGTGTGCTCGCAGCTCTGGAGGCGCTCCAATCCCAGTTCAACAGCAGCTCCAACGATGGCAAAGCGGTCTCGATCGCGGATTTGATCGTGCTGGGCGGCTGTGCAGCCGTTGAGAAGGCTGCCGCTGATGGCGGGCACAGCGTGGTGGTGCCCTTCCGCCCCGGCCGCTGCGATGCCGGTCCGGAACAAACCGACACCGCGTCGTTCAATGTGCTCAAGCCCGTAGCAGACGGATTCCGCAACTGGCAGCGCAGCGGCCTTCCCCTGCGGGCCGAGGAACTTCTTGTTGACAAGGCCCAGCTGC
>WTFZ01000181.1 GCA_011523835.1 Synechococcus sp. CO36386bin_29
GCGGTCGACTGTTAATCGATTGGTCGCAGGTTCGAATCCCGCCCGGGGAGTTTCATCAACACCAGACACCATGGCCTGCAGGTCATGGTGTTTTTTTTGGAACAATCAGCCCTGACCCCGAATAAATCCTCCAATTGATGGAAATTCGTTAACGCTGGAGGCTGGAAACCGAAATCTTCCTGAAGAGGCGGCCATTCCTTTCAACGCTGCAATTGCTCGCAACCGGTTCCGCCGCAGTCGGTTCAAGCTCTTCGTCACCCCAGACCCCTGCCTGATCGGGTTCTGCATCAGCGAGGGAATCTTGAGAGAATCTGTCAAGCCACGACGCGGCATCACCACGTCTTCCCTGTTCCACTCGCCTGCAAGTCGATGAAGCCCTGCATCCTGCTAATCGAAGATGACCGGGACATGCGCGAGCTTGTCAGCGGTCATCTCGAACACAGCGGCTTCGATGTGCAAAACGCTGACGATGGGATCAAGGGGCAAGCCCTCGCTCTGCAATGCAGCCCTGACCTGATCCTCCTCGACCTGATGCTTCCCAAGGTCGATGGGCTGACCCTCTGCCAGCGCCTCCGCCGTGATGAACGCACCGCTGGAATTCCAATTCTGATGCTCACTGCTCTTGGAGGGACCAAAGACAAAGTGAGCGGCTTCAATTCAGGAGCGGACGATTACCTCACCAAGCCGTTCGATCTTGAAGAGCTGCAGGTTCGCATCAAGGCCCTCCTGCGGCGGATCGACAGAGCTCCAGTGGGAAGCTCCGGAAATCACCACGAAATTCTCAGCTACGGACCGCTCACACTGGTTCCGGAACGTTTCGAGGCCATCTGGTTCGACAAGCCAGTCAGGCTCACCCACCTCGAATTCGAGTTGCTGCACTGCCTCCTCCAACGCCATGGCCAAACCGTGGCGCCATCTCTGATCCTCAAGGAAGTGTGGGGTTACGAGCCCGACGATGACATCGAAACGATTCGCGTTCACGTGCGCCACCTGCGCACGAAACTCGAACCGGACCCTCGCAAACCACGTTTCATCAAAACGGTTTATGGAGCCGGTTATTGCCTGGAACTTCCCACAGGTGCTCAATTAGAAGGTCTTCAGGATGTCCTCGCCCAAGCACGGCAGGATCGCGAGCAAAACGATCAGAACAGTCGAGCCTCCGCCTGAGTCAGGCGGGATCGGTTCTGATCAGATTGAGCAGAGCCACTTCCCAGGCCAGGCGCGGCTGCACAAAAGACAACAACTGCTGTCGGAGGCGGTTGAGTCGTTCAATGGACACCCGATTGTGTTGACGTCTCCAAAGAACGGTCTGCCACCAGCTGATCAACCAGAGCTGCTGCTCCCCCTCCAGCTGTTCGCAGAGATCTCTTGCCAGTCCGAGCGCATCCACGGGTGTTTCGGGAAGATGCCGCAATCGCTCCCTGAGCTCCTCGGGAACGGAGCTCCACAAACGCACATGCTCGAGCAATGCACCTGGAGATCCTGACGCCAAAGCCATCAGTTCTGGCTCGCCGACTGCAATCTCCAGAGCTTGTGCCCCAGCAGTCTCAGGAAGGCTGGCCAGAACAGCCTGCATCTGAACTTCGGGCAGCTGATTGAAACGGATCTGCTGGCATCGTGAGCGAATCGTGCTCAACAGGCGTTCAGGCGCAGCAGACAGCAGAATCAGCAATCCATGCCCAGGTTCCTCCAGGGTCTTGAGCAAGGCATTAGCCGCCCCCTCAGCCATTGCTTCCGGTTGCTCAAGAACCACTAGCCCTCGCGCCGACTCCAGGGGCTGTCGCGCCAGAAAACGGCCGAGGTCACGAATTTGGTCCAAGCGAACCTGGGGCGGTGTTCGTCTGTTCACGCCGGCGGCTTCCGCTTCAGCCCTCGAGAGAAGTCGCCCCTGATGGCTGTAGGTGGGCTCCACCCAGAGCAGATCAGGATGATTGCGCTCCTCAAGACGTCGACGTTCCCTGGAATCCGGAGCGCCACCGCTGAGCACACCTTCCATGAAGCGCAGAGCCGCAAGTCGACGGCCCACCCCCTCAGGGCCACTGAAGAGATAAGCGGGTGCCACACGCTGCAGCTCCAGGGCCGATCGCAGCAGCTGGGTTGCCAGGGGCTGACCCTGAAGATCAGCAAACAACTCGCTGACCATCGGTCATGGCCTCCTGAAGGCAACGTGCCCTTCCAAAGCACGTCGGATGGCCTTATGCACCTCCTCCGGTCTTTGATCAGCGGGAATCACTGCCCAGTTGCGCTCAGCAGCCAGCACCTGGAATCCGGTCGCCACCCTGCTCAGGAAAGCCTGCCCCTCGGCCTCAATCCGGTCCTCGGCCCTCTCCTCTCGGCGGGCAATGCTCGCCTCCAGGGGCAAATCGAGCCAGAGCGTGACATCCGGCATGAGTCCATTCGTGGCGATCCGCTCCAGGTCAAGAATGAGCGCTCTGTCCAGACCACGCCCATCTCCCTGATACGCAAGGGTGGATCCACTGAAGCGATCGCTGAGCACCCAGTCGCCGCGTTCGAGAGCTGGACGGATTCGGCGTTGCACGTGCTGGGCCCGGTCAGCGGCGTACATCAGGAGCTCGGCTTCCGGGCAAGGAGCCGCATCATCAGGAGGGTGAAGCAGCAGTTCACGCAGCGCTCGCCCAAGAGGTGACCCGCCCGGTTCACGGGTGAGATGCAGCGTTGCCCCATCAGGCATCAGGCCGCTATCCGGAAGCCATTCGGCGAGCTGGCGCAGCTGCGTGGTCTTGCCGCAACCATCGATCCCCTCCAGCACCAAAAAACGCCCCCTCATGGTTAAGGAAGCCGAAGGCTGAGGGCATTCACCACAACGGAGACCGAGCTCAGGGCCATCAACAATGCAGCAAGAGGCGGAGACAGAAGAATGCCGAAGCCCGGGAGCAGAACCCCTGCTGCAACGGGCAGGGCGATGAGGTTGTACCCGAATGCCCAGATGAGGTTCTGGCGAATCTTGCTCATGGTGCGCCGGGCCAGGGCTAGGGCCTCCGGCAAAGCCTCCAGTCGATCACCCATCAACACCAGATCGGCCGTGTCCTGGGCGATCTGGGTCCCGGTGCCTACAGCGATCCCCAGATCAGCAGCCGCCAGGGCTGGTGCATCGTTGATGCCATCGCCCACCATCGCCACTGGCTGCAACTGGCGCCAGCGCTCCAATCGCTCGAGCTTCTGATCGGGAAGCAGCTGCCAGGCCAGCTCATCCGCTTGGATCCCGAGCGTCTGCCCGACCCGTTCCACAGCCTGACGACGGTCACCGCTGAGCATGCCCAGGGAGAGTCCCTGGGACCGCAGACGCTGCAACGCAACGACCGCATCGGGACGCAGACGATCATCAATGGCCACCAGGCCGATCGGCCGATGGCCCAGGCTCACAGCCACGAGGGACTGTCCCCTCGCCTGAGCGTCCTCAACAGCGTCCCGCTGATGATCGGGCCATTCGACCCCCTGATCCTTCAACCATTCCAGGGATCCGACGCGCAACTGGTCGGGAACATCCGCAAGTGTTCCCTCCATCCCTGCTCCCGGAACGGTTCGACTGTCCTGAACCGGAAGCAAAGGCAGATTGAGACGCTGCGCCTCCTGCAGCAGAGCATGGGCCAGGGGATGACGACTCGTCTGCTCGAGGCTGGCCGCCATCTGAATCGTGCGCGACGGGTCGTCACTCAAAAGCACAGCATCCACAAGGGGCCTCCCCAGCGTGAGGGTGCCGGTTTTGTCGAAAATCACCCGCTCGATCGCAGCGGAACGCTCAATCACGTCACCACCCCGGAAGAGCCAGCCCTGGCGGGCTGCCAAACCCGACGACACGGTGATCACCGTGGGAGTTGCCAGACCAAGCGCACAGGGGCACGCCACAACCAGAACAGCGATCGCCAACTGCAGTCCAAGCGCGAACGGCGTCTGGGCCGCAGCTCCGAGGGAGTGATGACCGGCGTGACCATGGCCATGGTCCATCAGCACCACAGGAATCTCCAGAACCTGCGGCCAGAGGCTGCTGCCAATCAGCCACCAGAACAGAAAGGTGAACAGTGCCAGCGACACCACGCCGTAGCAGAAGCGGCCAGCCACCCGATCAGCGAGCCCTTGGATCGGCGCTCGTCGCGCCTGGGCCTGTTCCACCAGGGTGATGATGCGGGCGAGGGCTGTTTCACTGCCTACCCGGCGCACCTCCATCACCAGAGTCGCCTCGAGATTGAGGCAACCGGAACTGAGCTCCGTTCCCGGCCCGGCATCCACCGGCAAAGGCTCTCCCGTGAGGCTGGACAGGTCCACTGCGGAAAAGCCCTTCTCGATCACTCCGTCCACCGGAATGCGATCTCCAGCGAGCAGTTCAATGCGCTCACCAGGCCGCAGCATCTCCACCGGGACATCCCGCACGGTGCCATCGGCCATCACAAGCCTGGCCGATGAAGGCTGAAGTGCGGCCAGGTCCTTGAGAGCACGACCGGTGCGCCGACGGGCCCGTTCTTCCAGGAAACGGCCGAGGAGCACGAAGCCCAGAAGCATCACCGGTTCATTGAAGAAACACGGCCAGCCCACTGCAGGCCAGACCAGGGCCACCACGCTGGCGAGGTAAGCACTGCCGACACCGAGGCTCACCAATGTGTCCATGCTGGGAACGCCACTGACTGCAGCGGCCCAGCCACCACGCAGGATTGATCGCCCCGGTCCGATCAAAGCAACCGTGGCCAGTCCTGCATGGAACGGCAATGTTCCGATCAAGGGCAGGGAGAGCGTCCCGGCCTCAGCCAGATGGCCGAGAACAGAGAGCAGCAGGAGCACCAGAGCCACCATCAGCTGACGCCACTGGTTCCACCATCCCCAGGTCCGGTCGGGCTCTGCATCACCCAGCAGAGAACCACTGCGGCGAGCTTGGGCCGCAAAACCCCTGCTGCTCAATGCCTCAAGCGCACCCTCAAGAGACTGCTGGGGGTCTCCGGCAGAACGGTCAAGCCGCAACCAGGCACTGCGGGTTACCAGGTTGACACTGGCTTCCTGAACTCCAGGCTGCTCCTGCAGCGTGCGTTCAACGGCTCGCACACAACCGCCGCACTTCATTCCCTCCACATCCAGCAACACCACCTGGTTGCTGGATGTGGCCTTGCTCCCGGCTGACGACGATGTGGACACAGAGACGGATTCCATCAACTCACGCTAGGCATCACCCAATGGGTTCAGGATGGCCTGATCCGTCCAGCTCTTCGTGCCCCGCAGTAACCGCAACGACAACTTCATCGACAAGAGCTTCACGGTGATGGCCGACCTGATCGTGAAACTGTTGCCGATCAACGCTCGTGCCAAGGAGGCATACGTGTACTACCGCGATGGGCTCTCCGCCCAGAACGATGGCGACTATGCGGAGGCTCTGGAGAATTACGAGGAAAGCCTGAAGCTCGAGGAGAACCCGATCGACCGAGGTGAAACCCTCAAGAACATGGCGATCATCTACATGAGCAATGGTGAGGAGGACCGGGCGCTGGCGACGTATCAGAAAGCTTTGGAGGAAAATCCAAAGCAGCCGTCATGTCTGAAGAACATGGGGCTGATCTATGAAAAGCGTGGTCGCACCGCTGAGGAAGAGGGTCGCCGCGACGATGCCGACGGATGGTTTGATCAAGCTGCCGAGGTGTGGACACAAGCCGTGCGGCTCAACCCCGGCGGCTATCTCGACATCGAGAACTGGTTGAAATCCAGCGGCCGCAGCAATGTGGACGTTTACTTCTGATCAGGGCCCGCTCACTCATCGTCACCGGGATTCACGCCCAGACCAAGAACGAGAGCTTCAGTGATCGATCCCGCTTCCAGCAGCGCGAGATCAAGGCGTGCAGCCAACGGGCCCAGCCCGCTTCCCCTGGGCACCACCGCCCGGGTGAAGCCAAGGCGCACGGCTTCCTGCAAGCGCAGTTCCAGCTGCCCCACGGGCCGGAGTTGACCACCCAGTCCCAGTTCGCCCAGGAGCACAGTTCCTGCAGGGAGGGTCAGATCGCGGTAGCTGGCCACCACAGCTGCAGCCACACCGAGATCAGCGGCAGGTTCTTCCACATCCAACCCACCGGCCACAGCCAGGTAACAGTCGAACCGCGACAGAGGCAGACCCATGTGTTTTTCAAGCACCGCGAGGATCTGATGCAGACGGTTCACCGCAATGCCGGTCGCCGTTCGGCGCGGGCTGGAATAGCTGGTGGTGCTGACAAGAGCCTGCAGATCCACCACCAGTGGGCGCGTCCCCTCGCAGGCCACGATCGTGGCCACTCCGCTGGCCCGTTCCCCGCTGAGAAACAGCTCACTGGGATTGCCGACTTCAGCCAGACCCTGCCCGCGCATTTCGAACACCCCCAACTCATGGGTGGCGCCGAAGCGATTCTTCACCGCCCGCAGCAGGCGATGGCTGGCGAAACGATCTCCCTCAAACGTGAGCACCGCATCCACCAGATGTTCAAGCACCTTGGGTCCTGCGAGCACCCCTTCCTTGGTCACATGCCCCACGAGCAGCAGAGCGGTGTTCTGACGCTTGGCCACGCGCTGAAGCGCGGCCGCACACTCCCGCACCTGAGCCACTGAGCCAGGAGCACTGGACAGATCGCCGTCATGGAGTGCCTGAATGCTGTCGATGATCGCCACATCCGGCTGCAGAGCTTCCAGCTCCTCTAGAACCAGCTCCAGATCGGTTTCCGCTAAAAGCTGCAGATCACTGGGATCTGCGGTGAGCCGCTGCCAGCGCAATTTCACCTGCTGAGCCGACTCCTCCGCACTGACGTAGAGCACGGACCGATCGCTGGCGATGGCCGACGCGCTCTGCAGCAGCAGGGTGCTCTTGCCAATTCCAGGATCACCACCCACCAGAACCAGTGAACCGGGAACAAGCCCACCACCGAGGACGCGGTCCAGTTCCCCGTACCCACTGGACAGCCGCTGCAGCGGCTGATCGCCAAGGGCGGCCATCGACGTTGACCGGCGTGCCTGAGGTCCGACACTTGGATCAGCTCCAGCGCGACGGCGCCGAGCATCCTGCTTCGGGGCGGACTGCTCGACAAGAGAATTCCAGCTGCCGCAGCTGCTGCAGCG
>WTFZ01000053.1 GCA_011523835.1 Synechococcus sp. CO36386bin_29
GGACTGACCAGAAACGCAATCGAAAGACCCTGCTGATCGCCGTCTGGGCTTCTTTGCTGCTGTTCACCTTGTTCTCAGCTGGTTGAAACCTCGTGGCACTGAAGAAAAAACCCAAAAAAGGAACGCTTCTGCTCGTAGCGATTGCCTTGTCTCTTGTGACCTTGTTGTTTGAATCCTTCTGAAGCAGACGTTGATCACATAGAGCTCAATCTGCGGGAGCGAAGGCCAACAGATCTGGAATGCCATCAGCCAAGTCTGAAGATCCCGTGCGTTCGATTGCTTGTCGGCTGATCTCGGAGTGACTTCGAATTGATAAAGGACTGCAGCCAGGCCTGGGTCTTGATGTTGTATGGATCTATTCCTTTCCAATTGGTGCCGCATTGATTCCTGCAATCACTGAGCTGACGTGGCAGTGACTTCAACGCGTGCCCGGCTCTGTCAAAGAAGAATCAAGCAATCGTTGGCGACTGCCTTTTTTGTGTGAATGTATTTCAAGCCCTTGGTGTGATGTCTGAGTTGTCTTGAATGTCTTGGTGTATTGCTGGTACTGGATAGTTTTTGCCAATTGCTCTGATCCCGAGTTTGGCTCTTCCTCTGACGATCCACTGAGCAAAAGTATTGCTGTTTGGGCCCGGCCAGTATCTGTATTGATTGATGAATGGATATGTCTTTGGCGATGACTCAATTCTTTTGACGATCGACAAAGCGTCTTCGTTATTCCATTGTTGAATCAATCGAGATGGCCCATTGCCCACCCCTTGGTGTGGAGTCAGTAAGTTCTTGTGAAGATGCCCCCAGCAGGATTCGTTCTGGTTTGCGCGTTGCCATATCTCCCATCGATCACACTCCTGATGCATGCTGCCCTCAGCAGCATGAAAGACCAGCAGCCAATAGTGATCAGCAACGATTCCGGGAAGGCTGGGAATCTTTGCGGCATGAAGCTCGACTCTGACCACGACCACAGTTTCTCCTGAAGTCGTCATTCTTCTTCTTGAGAGGACTGACGTCCACTCAACCACCCTTGCAATGCCTGGCTCTTTCCGGAGAGAGCGGTGGATCGTTGTTTCTCGGCTTCACTACACAGATTGCTGACGGGATGGTCTCCACCAAGCAGCAGAAAGCAATTCAATCCCTGCAACGGAACAGCTGATGGGCGTCGTCTCGAACACCCGAACGGATGTCGCGACATTGAATGCTGCGGCAAACATCCGGGCAGTCAGGTCTGATCAGCTCACTGTTCAGATCGTCAATGAGAGCTCCGGAATGGTGCGGTGATCCACCGCTCGACCGTACTGGTTTCAGCGTGAGGCTCTCCATAAGGTCGACCCATGGAACAAGAACAGCCAATGGAACAAGAACAGCCGATGAATCCCGTCGACCCTCGTCCTATTCCTGATGCGCTCAGTCATCGGCAGCTCACTGCGCTGCTCCAGGCCGCAGCCTTGGAGCAGCCCCCTGTTGTCTCTGACACTCCTCCGCTGACGATGGAGCTGGCGGAATGGTCACGCCAGACCCAGCTGCTTCTTCAGCAGATGGCTCAGGAAGGTGAGTCCATCGGCACCAGTCGCTCCGATCAGCAGGTGATGGCTCTGGGAAGTTTCCGGACTCATCTGCTGCTCGGTCTGCAGGCGCTCAGAGAGGCTCAGCACTAACCAGCAGACCATCCTTCGGAGAGGGACTTGGGATCAGCTGCAGATCGAGATTCTGTCCGGGAACGGGGCTGAAGCTGACCCGCTTGAGCAGTCCCACCGTCATCAGTCGGATTTCCAGCTCCGCCAGGGCTTTGCCCAGGCATACCCGTTCACCACCACCGAAAGGAAGCAGCATCGGCTGCGACGAACCATCCAGGTGGCGTTGCGGTCGGAATGTCTCCAGGTCGCCGGTGCCATGACGGTTGGAGGCGGCCAGTGCGACCTGAATCACCCGGCCAGCTGGAATCTGCACATCCGCCAGGGTGATCGGCTCAACGGTCTGGCGGAAGAATCCTCCCACCGGAGGTGTCATCCGCATCACTTCACTGCTGAGCGCCTGCAGCCGGGGGGCACGGCTGGGATCAAAGGCTGAGGTGGGATCGTCCTGCGGTGGCCAGGTGAGTTGATCGAGCTCCTCCTGCAGCCAGGGCATCAGGTCCTGATGCATCAGCAGTGCTCGCATCAGGCAGCTCAGCGATGAAGCAGTGGTCTCGTATCCGGCAAACAGCAGCAGCAGCAGTTGTTCCACCAGATCCTCATCTGTTAACGGCAGGCCGGCTTCATCCAGGCCACCGCTCAGCAGATCCAGGCCTCCGCGCCCTCCATCATTCGCCTCTTGAAGCACCGTCTGCAAACGGTTCAGCAACCTGCTGCGAGCCGATAGCGCCCTGGCGAAAGGGCTACCGGGGATTGCCAAAGGAACCGAGAACAGCGCTTTCGTCCAGATCTCGAAGTCTGTGAACAGGGCATCGCGGTCGTCTCCATCGAGACCGAGCACTGTGGTGGCGATCACTGCAAAGGCAAAACGGCGCATCCGATCTGCCAGAGGAATGTCAGCATCCGACTCCATCAGTTCGTCGGCCAATGCATCGACCATCGCCACGATGGATGGGCTGTAGCGCCGCAGAGCAGCGGTGGCGAACAGCTGGCCCACCACACGGCGGCGTGCTTTGTGGGCAGCACCGTTGCGGTTGGCCAGGGATCGGCTGCCGAGCAGTGTCTGGACGCTCTTCGGCCACCAGCCCTGCACGGCATCGGACTGGTCGAACAGATCGCGGATGGCCTGCTCTCCGCGGATGAACACCAGTCGCTGACCGATCAGAGTCGTCTCAAACACATCGCCGAACTCATGGAAACGTCGCGATGCAAAGTCGGGATCCCTGAAGAAGCCGACGGCTTCAAGGATGCCGGTGACGGAACCGGTGGTCGGAAGCGGACGGAGGGTTCCTGTCACAGAGACGTCAGGTTCGGAACAACTCTTCCACCATGCCTCGGTAACCCTTGAGGGAAGCGCCGGGACGGCGGTTGCGTCTTATCAGTGTCTGACCGGGAAACAAATGCTCAGGGGCAAAGGTGACCAGATCAAGTGGTGCTGCACTCTCCTGCTCTTCAGCCAGTTTCCGGGCGATCTCCTCGGCGGTGGTCGGCGTGGTGTCACATTCCTCGACCATCTCCACCACAGCGGGTTCTGGGGTGCGGCTCGGACGGGAGGTGGCGGTAGGTGCCGGTGGTCGACTTGCCAACGGCCAGAGGAACAGCACGCTGAAGGCGAGGGCTGCCAGAGATGTGATGGTGCCGGTCAGTCCGAAGGCCAGACCCTGAAAATTCCAGAGCAGGCCTGAGGCTGCGAGGCCGAGGGTCCCGAATGTCGCAAGCAGAGACCCGATGAGGGATGCTTCTGGTCGCTTGAGTCGGATCGGTTCAGACAGGGTTGCCTGGGTCTGCGGTTCGATCACCAGCACCGGTTCAGGCGGTAGCGGGCGCAGCAGCACGACGCTGATGGCGACCAGCACCAGGGAGGAAATCGTGCCGCCCAGTCCAACGGTGCGGCCGATGAAGTTCCAGGCAATGCCGGAACCGGCGATGCCCAGAACCCCAGTGGCGGAAAGTGCGATGCCCGCAAGCAGGCCGAGACGGGTCTTCACGGATTCAGTTGCTGTTGGATCGGGTAGCGGCGTAAGCCACGGCGCCTCCGGTGATCAACGTGAGCAACCCGCTGGTCAGCAGGAAACCCACGAGCATGGCGAAACCAAGGATGCTTCCCAGAAGCGACATCTTGATCCGAAGCAGTTTCGACTTCATCAGAAGCACGAGCAGCAACGTCACTGTTGCCTTGAGGCCGGCGATCTTGGCAGCGCTGATCGGGCAGAAGGGATTGGGAAGCAGCATCGATGGATCCCGGAGCGCGCCGAGTCTGGCGGAGGAAGACCATCAGCTGTGACGTTGACGATGCCCTGATGCGTCCTGATCTGGATCAGTGAGCGCGACATCCAGCACCGGGGCGTTGATCAACCGTCTCAACAACGTCCAAGCATTTCTCGCGGAGGATCACTCCGAGATCTGGAGGAGTCAGACCCGGTCTAATGGCCGTTCGTCATCCGACTCAGCTCTGCAGACCGGCCACGGTGTGCTTCAGGTCAGCGATGTCCTGCAGCCCGTTGACGTCAAACCAGGGCGCCGTGGCCCAGTCGAATCCCTCCCCAAAGGTGCTGTCAGGGGCTGTCACGTACCAGTGGCAATCGACGTCCGGGACATCCACGGCGCACTGCGACCAGTCGTCCTGCCACTGAGGGACCTGAACCCAAAGGAGGGCGACGGCAACGATCGAGAGCAAGCTGCGAATCATCGGTCCCAGTCGTGTGCGCAGAACATATCAGTGTTCTGCGCAATTTCGCGAGGTGTGCTGAGTGGGTGGCCTGAGTCGAAGACGGATGACTTGCCTTAGGCGCTGGCCAATCAGAACCAGTTACGACGACCTCGCATCAGTCGAGGGCGAAAGCGTCTTTTCAGATAATCATCAGACCATCCAGCGTGCACACCGCTGAATGGGCTGATGATTCAGGCGTTGGGTCAACCAGGGCCTGTCAGTCCCTGATGGGCAGGTTGCTGTGCAACAAGGCTCAGCGACGGCGGTTGCGGGAACGCTGCTTCAGCTTGCGCTTGTACTTCTCCACCGGAGTTTCGTGGTGCCGGATGCGGCGAAGATCAGAGAAGATGCCGGCCTTAGCCACCGACCGCTTGAAGCGACGCAATGCTGATTCGATGCCTTCGTTCTCGCCGACAGTGACCTGACTCATCCGTTCTCCGAGGAAGAGGAGCAAAAAAACACTTTACCAGCAGCACCATTGCCGATGAGCTGAGGTTGGCCAAGCATTCAGGCAACTCTTCTGCGACGGTCATGGCAAAACTTGGGCAGGTCTCACTGAAACGGATCCATCAGTTCAGCACCGAGGGTGATCCCGCGTTGATCCGTTGGCACAAGTCGGCTCTCAACAGCCTGATGAGGCGGTTTCAGCTGGGTACTTATCCACTGTTATGGATCGCCTTCGCGAAAGGGGTGGCTGTGACTCTCGCTGTTCAGCGTCTTTTCGGGTGAGGCCTTCGGTTCGATCATCAAGAATTCAGTCGTTCGGTTCCCTTCTCTCAAGGTCTACGAGGATGCTGCAGCGATGGGATTGACTCACTGCCCCCTCTGCATCGGACTGGCGCTTCTGTGCGCCGTTCGGTTCATGGCACATGGACTGATGGCGATTCAGCTCAACGGCCTGCGCTCGAATCCGGCCTTCGACTGAAGCGAGTCTGGGTATTTGCACTCAAGCTGCCGAAACGGTCACCACGGCAACGGAATGTGAACTAGTATTAATTAATATTTTGACAATTGAATTCCTGTTGATGGAACTCATCATTGCAGCTGCTGTGTTTATTCCATTCTCTGCTTTGGTAATGAATGCTTTTGCGGGGGATTCTGAAGACGATTACGATTTTCTGTGATGGAAACCAAACTCCTTGCTTTGCTCACATTCGGTGCCTCCGTGATGACTCTATGGGCCTGGATGACTGCGAACGTCGGGCGATCAGAGCGTTGATCACCATTGTCTGAATCATCCTGCAGAAGGAATTTGTCCGGCGCATGCCAAGCATCCGCCATTGATCCTGTACGGAGCCAGATGTCCTCGCAGGCATCGCGTGCCGCGAAAGAATTTCACTGATCCAAGCTCTCGGGCGTGAGCATCAGTGAGGGGTAATTTCAGCCAGGCATCTGGGATTTTGCCCTTCAGATTCAATCTGTTCTGTTGTGCCTGACGGCGACGTTTCATCTCTTCGCGGTCGTTCTTTTCGCAGACTCCCTCCACCTGCCGTTCACGCGAGCATGCCTCGCAGGCTGTGATGGTTGCTTTTTGTCGGGTTGTGTTGTGGGACAACTTGTCGCTAGGCACCTCACGTTCACAGCCGCAGCTGCAACGACACCACCAATATGCGTTACCCCCTCGGGACCGTCGTTCAGATGGGCGAATGACGGTGAGCTGTCCGTAGACCTCTCCGATGCGGTTGCGTGGGCGTGATGGCATGAAGCCGTTGAATTCAGCGAAACACTCAGATCATGCCGAATTTCTGTTGTCTCGGTTACGGAAGCCATGCATTTGACTGGGATTGTTCTGCTGCTCCTTCATGGCTTCGACCTTTTTTCATGTGCAGCACGAGTTTCGTGCCGGTCAGGCTCAGAGGTGGTGGGAGACCGCTCAGAAAGCACTGGCTCCAGGTGGTGGCTGGGACGAGGCCGTGAACGCCAATCTTGAAGCTGGCTTCTACAACCACAGTTTCAATCCGGTCGCTCCGGAAGGACCCTGTTTCTGCATCTGGGAAGTTCGCGAGGGGATCAGCGCAGAACAGTTTCAGTCGTTCATCGATGGACCCAACGGTCCGGACTTCGGTCTTGGCGCCATGATGAACATCTGCCGTGAAATCAATCTCGAGCTCGCTGGCAACACGCCGTACCCGCGCAAATTCGCCTGATCATCGGTCGTCGGTTGAACCACGCAGCTCGGCGAACTTGGCTGCCATTGTTGGGTTGCGCCGAGTCAGCTTCTTGATTGACACATCCTGCGCTTTGTCATTGGCAAGGCGCAGATTGTTGTCGGCACCGATCAGGGCGTCCTTGGTTTTCTGCAGGTGCAGAATGGACTTGTCGATCTCGTCAATCGCAGTCTGAAAACGGCGGCGGGCCAGATCTGTGTTGCGGGAGAAGTTGTTCCGGAACGTATCCAGCTCATTTTCGAAGTTGGTGATGTCGATGTTCTGTGCTTTCACGAGAGCCAGCTCGGCCTTCACCTCCAGAGACTTCATGGCGGCATTGCGCAGAAGGGTGATGAACGGGATGAAGAACTGGGGACGGATCACATAGGTCTTCTCGTAGCGATGTGAGACATCGACGATGCCGGAGTTGTACAACTCACTCTCCGGCTCCAGCAGGGAGACGAGCACGGCGTACTCGCAGTTCTTCTCGTTGCGGTCCTTGTCGAGTTCCTTGAGAAAA
>WTFZ01000206.1 GCA_011523835.1 Synechococcus sp. CO36386bin_29
CTCTGCTGGGATCGAGGCGACGGTTGGGTTGAGCGACGGCTCAATCCCTGAGCGTCCACAGGGCCAGCCCACCACCCCGGCCCCGTGCCGCCAGCCAGCCGCTGGGGTTCCTGTGGATCAACGCGAAAAACGGTTGACGGTTCGCAGCTGGAGCGGGGAGCGGGCGTTGCAGCAGGGTGATGGTTCCCAGCGTCAGCCTGATCTGGTCAAAGTGGAAGTTCAGCAGCGGCCGGCGGCCCTGCAGGTCTCCCGGTCCACTGAACTGCAAAGCCAGGGTCCCGAGATTCACGGCGTTGCGCAGGCGCAGCCTTTTGTCGTCGTCAAGGCTGATTTCGAGGCAGGCGCCAAGGCAGCGCAGAAGCCATCCGCTCAGGGCGTCGGCGTTGCGTTGTCCCTTGGGCCAGAGGGTCTGCAGCTGCCAGCAACCGATCAGGTCCGTGGCGCTGATGGCACTTCCCTGGCGGCGGGCTTGTTGCTCGCGGCTCAGCAGATCGTCGCCCGTCACTGTGGCACTTGGGATCGACAAGAGATTCAGGCGACAGTCGCCGACATGCTGTCGGATCGTTCAGAACCGTGCTATCTGGAATCGCCCTCTACAGCGTTTCCATGTTGTTCCTGATGCACTGGCACTTCAAGACCGGCTTTCATGAGAAGGCGGCTCGCAAGTTCATGCAGACCGGTGCTCCGCTGCCGGCTTGTAAGTCTTGGACCCGCTATCACGCACCCGGTTCGGTTCAGGGTTGGATCTTGGTGGAAACCGACGATGCCGGCGTCTGCTACGAGCACGCTGCTGAATGGGCTGAATGCCTCGACTGGACGGTCACACCTGTGTTCACCGATGAGCAGGCCGGCCCTTTGATCGGCAAGGTCTACAGCTGATCGCTCAGCTCAGACCGGCGTTCGTCTGCGTCTTGCCGCCAAACTGCGGCAAGACCTGGGGACGTGATGATTGAGGAGTCGGTGACGGTGGAGGCACTCTCCTGGAGTGACCTCGAGGCTCTGGCACCGGCTGCGGCCGAGAGGGTGGAGGGTCCCACCAACGCTCAGGCCAACCTGCGTCTGTTCGGGCACTCCGAGGCGGATGTGCAGGTGACGTTGTTCCGGGACCACCACGCCTGGTGTCCGTACTGCCAGAAAGTGTGGCTCTGGCTTGAGCTGCGCCGGGTGCCCTACCGCATCCGCAAGGTCACCATGCGCTGTTACGGCCCGAAGGAGCCCTGGTTCACGGCGCTGGTTCCCTCAGGGATGCTGCCGGCTCTGGAGCTCAACGGCCGCCTGATCACCGAGAGCGATCGCATCCTCGAGGCTCTCGAACGCGCCTTTGGGCCCGTGGGAGCCGGCATGAATGACCGGCGGGTGCGGCGGTTGCGAGAGCTGGAACGTCTGTTGTTCCGCGCCTGGTGTGTGTGGCTCTGCACCCCAGGCCTGGGCGCGGCTCAGGAACAGCGCGCCCGGGATCAGTTCCAGCGGGTGGCCGCCCAGATGGAGGAGGCGATCGCCGGTGGTGGTGGCTATTGGCTCGACCCCGATGATCCGAGCGGTGCGACACCCGGCACCGCCGATTTGGTGTTCATTCCCTACGTGGAGCGCATGAATGCGTCTCTCGCTTACTTCAAGGGGTTTGCGCTGCGGGAGGCCCACCCCGGGATCGACCGTTGGCTCACGGCCCTTGAACAATTGGAGAGCTACCGAGGAACCCAGAGTGATGTGCACACTCATGCGCACGATCTCCCGCCGCAGATGGGTGGATGCTGGGCTGACGGCAGTGACCAGCAACAACGTATGGCTGCGGCCGTGGATCAAGGGGAGGGACTGGGTGGTCTGGAGTGCCGCTGGGTGCCTTCATCCGGTGAGGTGACGCCCCAGGCCAGAGCCCTGGAGAGGGTGCTGCGCCATCGCCAGACGCTGCTGGCGCGCAGCCCCCTTGGTGTGGCCTTTGATCAGCCTCTGCGCGCAGCACTGACGATGCTGATCGGTGGGGAGCCTGTTATGCCAGCGCCGGGTTCAGCGGCGGCTCTGCGCTTCCTGCGTGATCGCATCTCTGTGCCCCGAGACATGCCCCTGCACAGCGCCCGGCTGTTGCGACAAGCACTGGAGAGCACGGCGGCTCTGGCGGGACACGATCAGCCGTCGCCGCTGCCGTTTGAGCATCGCTTCGATCAGGATCCCAGGCCTTTTGTCGGCTCGGGCACCTGATCGGGGCTCCGCGATCAAGCAAGGTGGGGAGCCCCTACCCGATGCGCTGATGGCTGGAGATGGATTCGGAGCGACAGGTTCTTCTGCAGGCAGCGGCAAGCGCAACAGCTCCAAACGCAAACCGCGTCAATCGAATCATCAGCGGGAACGTTGCCCTCTCGGGCGTGATCCTGGCTTTGAAGCGATCTGTGCCCGCCAGACATTGGGCCTGGCCTTGTCCGGTCGTCTGACGGAGCAGGCCGTGAAGCGGGCCCACAAGGCCCTTGCTGTTCAGCATCACCCCGACAAGGGCGGTGATCCCGAGACGATGACGCGTCTCAACAATGCCCGCGATCTGCTGCTCCAGCCTGAGATGGAGGCGATTTCCGCCTGATGGTCACCGTTGCTCTCCTCGGGACCGGCCTGCTCGGGTCCGCCATCGCGAGCCGTTTGCTGGCGGTTGGTTGTTCGCTTCGGGTCTGGAACCGGGATCCAGAACGTTGTGAACCGTTGATTTCAGCCGGTGCGCAGCAGTTTGACGATCCTGCGCAGGCCGCAGCAGGAGCCACCACGGTGATCACCGTGCTGCGGGATGGTCCGGTCACGGCCTCTGTTGTGGCGTCAGTGGGTGATCTGGATCAGTGTTGTGTGATGCCCATGGGCACCATGGGCATTAGTGAGAGTGTGGCTCTTGATGCCCAGGTGCGGCAGCAGGGTGGTCTCTATTTGGAGGCGCCGGTACTGGGCAGTCGTCCGGAGGCGTTGGCCGGGCGTCTGCTTGTGATGGCTGGTGGAGACCAGGCGGTGTTTGATCAGCAGTGCTCTCTGCTCAGGTTCCTTGCTGCCGAGCCGAAGCGCATGGGAGCTGTGGGAACAGGCGCTGCGTCAAAACTGGCTCTCAACCAACTGATCGCCAGCCTCACCCACGGCTATTCGCTGGCCTTGAGACTGATACAGGCGTCCGGCCTCGAGGTCGACAGCTTCATGGACGTGTTGCGTCCGTCGGCGCTCTACGCGCCGACGGTGGACAAAAAGCTCAAGAGGATGCTGTCGCATGATTACAGCGACCCCAATTTCAGTACCGGGCTTCTGCGCAAGGATCTGAGTCTTTTTCTGCGCGAGGCCGGTCTGGCTGGCGTGGATGCAGGAGCCCTGGAAGGACTAGTGGCGTTGCTCAAGCGCGCGGAAGGAACGGCATTGGATGGGGGTGACTACAGCGCCCTGCATGAGCTCACCGCCACTGAACCAACGGTCAGCTGAGGTACCAGCGGATCAGTGCCATCACCTGGCCGGCCGGTCCCTGGCCGGTGATCCATTCGCCGATCAGAGCCGCAGCGAAACCCACCATGGCGGTGCGTCCATTCAGCCTCTCGACACCAGCGAGAGCACTGGTATTCCAAGGCCTGCTGGTGGTGAGGCTTTCTCCGAACTTCTCAACAGGCTCGTAGCGGTAGCTCGGATCGGACATGGCGCTCGCATTTGGTGTGCTGGAGCTTATGCAGTGACAGTCGGTTTGTGCATAGGGTTCAGTCGGTTATTGCGACGTCATCCGTGGACGCAGAGCGCCTTCGATCCCTGTTCACCAAGCCCTATGGCATGGCAGCGCCCACCGAAGCGCAGTGGCGGGAGTTGTACGACGAGAACGTGCACTTCCAGGATCCAACCCAGGAGCGCAGCGGCATCAAGGCGTACATCGAAGCCCAGGATGGTCTGATGCGTCGCTGTGATGACGTGTATCTCTCGGCGAGTGCGATTGCTGTCGACGGAGACACGGCTTTCATCGAATGGGAGATGGGACTCAAGATCAAGGGCATTGAATTCATCTACCCGGGAACGAGTCGGTTGCGCTTCAACGGCGATGGCAAGGTGTGCGATCACCGTGATTACTTCGACTTCGTTGGACCGACCTTTGAGCCTGTTCCCGTTGTGGGCGGATTCGTGCGCTGGCTCTACAAGCGTTTCGTGGATTGAGAGCGGCTCAGCTTCCAGAACGCCAGGCTGGTGACAGCGGCGCCGAACCCGAGGAAAAGCGTGAGGAATGTTTCGCTGCTCATGTCAAGTCAGAAACACGATTAAAAACATTCTGGTCGTTTGAGGCGTCAGTCGCGGCTTCAAGGTCGGCTTTGCTGAGTAAATTTGCTCATTGCCGATGAATTTGCCTTGCGGGCTCGCGAGGGCCTTGAGGGGCTCGTTACATTTCATAAAATTTCACTCAGTCCTGTGATCAAAGCGGTTCTTTCAAAGCCCCTTCTGTCTGATCTGGGTCTTTTGGTCCTACGTGTCTTTACGGGAACACTGTTGATTCATCACGGCTACGAGAAGCTCGCCAATATCGAGAATTTTGCAGATGCTTTTGTGCGTCCTCTGCATCTGCCATTCCCAATTCTTCTGTCCTACATCGCAGCGTTTTCAGAGATTGGAGGCAGTTGGCTCCTGATTACAGGACTTCTCACCCGTTTCGGTGCCTTAGCGATCCTTGGCACAATTTCTGTAGCGATCTACCACGCCATCATCACAGCTGGATTCAATATTTTTCTGCTTGAGCTTCTTGGTCTCTATTTCGCAGCTGCAGCAGCTGTTCTAGCTGTTGGGCCTGGATGCTTTTCTATTGATGAATTGATTGTGCGTCGCTTCAGTGCCGCTGGTGCTGTGCAGGAAACTGAGTCTGAGGCAATTACCGCTTCAGCAAACTGAACTAATTCGAGAATTGAATGATTCAAGGGCTGAATGACTCTTTCATCTCTTGAATCAATTTTTGATATGGGTGCAATCGAATTTCCTGCCTTAAGTTTGATCATATTTGTAGGAATATTTGCATCACTGCAGCTGTGGTGGATCAGTTCTCTGATGCGGAGAAATCGTCGTATTCAAGGTGAGCGTCCGTTGACGGCAACACAGTTCCGCCAAGACCTTGAGAGGATTTTCAAAAAGAGTGTGTAAATCCATCAGCATCAGCATGGGTCAGTAGCTCGACTGAGGCAGGGTGAAACCTGATTGCATGTGCTGCACATCGAGCATGATCCAGGTCAGCCAGACAAGAAGTGCCACTACCCCTGATCCGGCCGCGAAGCGTCCCACGTTGCGGATCAGAACCTCAAGAACACTGACTTCTTTCATGGCGATCGAGCGAATGACAGCATCCTGCATGATCCTGGACTGATGTGTGGCCGCTTCGCTCTCTCCACATCGGTCTCATCACTTCCGATTCCTCTGCGAGAGCGTTTGGATTCGGTGCACCGTGCCCGTTATGAGCCCAGAGATCTGATCAAACCTGGAGAACCTCTCCTCGCTCTGCGCCGGGATGAGAGAGGGACATCTCCGGCATTGATGCTCTGGGGCCTCATACCCGCCTGGTGTCAGGACCCTCTGGCCGGACCGAGACCCTTCAATGCCCGATGTGAAACTCTCGGGGACAAACCCACGTTTCGAGGTGCCTGGCGTCATCGACGCTGCCTGATTCCAGCCAGTTGTTTTTTTGAAAAGGGCTGGAGGATTCGCCGGGCCGACCATCAGCCGTTCTGGCTTGCCGGTCTCTGGGAACGCTGGCTCGGCGCCGATGGCAGCGAAATCGAAAGCGCCACGATTCTCACCACCACTCCCAACGCGCTGATCCGACCGCTGCACCCACGCATGCCCGTGGTCATTCCTGCTGGTGTGGAGGATGGCTGGATGGCTGCTGTTGATGGTGCGGGTTTGAGAGCGTTGCAACCCTTGCTCGACAGTTGGGATCCCACCGGCTGGATCAGGGAGAGGCCTGGAGACAGCGGGCAACTGTCTTTGTTTGAGGGCTCTTAGCCGTGTCGCAGGACACCAAGGTGAACTTGAGATGCACGTAAGTTTTTGCATATTGATGCTATGTATCGATCATGCAGCTTTATTTCGTTGTCGGGACCATTCCCGATATCGACAGTCAGCTCGATGTGTATAGGGAGTTTATCAATTACTTCGAAGGCGGTTGTCAGAACGATTGTTTTGATGGCTTTGAATTGATTCAGCGAGCACATCTCCCCGGCCAAGGCCAGGTGGTGGCTCTGATGAAAGCCCGTGGGACGCAGGAACTCTTCCGCCATCTCGCTCCCTGGCGGGCCCAATTCGGCGTGGAGATGGAGATCACTCCTGCGATCAGTGATGCCGAGGTGGTGGCCAATCACAAAGTGCTGTTTGCATCCATGGATGACTGATTGATGCATATTGCATCGGAGTGGAAACGTTTCAGGGTTTGAGTTGCGAAAGCTGCTTCAAACTGAGTTCACGCAGTTGTTGGGGCAGTGGAACGTAACCGAGGCGTTCTGCATCATCCTGACCATGGTTGCTCAGGATGAACTCCAGGCTGCGTCGGATTCCTCCAGTGTTTGCTCCGAGTCCTCGTGCTGGAACCAGAATCCAGTTGAGGGTCACGATTGGATACCCGCGGTTGGGATCAGCATTGGTTCCAACCAGGCGTTCATTCAGACGAATCGTGCCAACAGCAGCACGGGCTTCGTCCTGCGTCGGACGGACGAACTTTCCCTGGCGATTTTGCAGCGCGGCGACTTGGAGCGGCTCGCGTATGTAGGCAGCCTCGATGTACCCGATGCTTCCGGGCGTGGACTGCAATGCCATGGCCATTCCATCTGATCCCGTCACCCCAACTCCAACGGGCCAATCCACCGCTCGTCCCTTTCCGGGGCCGTTGCTCCAATCTGAATCCATCGACGAAAGGGCTGACGTGAAGCTTTCAGTGCTGCCGGA
>WTFZ01000084.1 GCA_011523835.1 Synechococcus sp. CO36386bin_29
GGGTGAGATTGCGATCAGCTTTCGGCATGGGATCAGCGCCTGGTTGAGTTTGCTGTAGGCCCAGTTGGCAAATAAAATGGCTTCTTCGTTGACCTCGTCCGTGTGGAACATGACGATGTTCAGGTTTTTCTCATAGCTGATTGAGTGCTCGATGATTCCATCGTAGTTCTCGCTTGAGACAGCATGGGTGAGGAGCAGCTCGTTGAAGTGAGGGCTTGGATGCTGCTTGTTGTGATCATAGTGAATCAGTTCGCAATGGCCGACTTCTGGGATTTCGTTCACCCCAACAGCGAACTGTGGATGTTTCCAGTTATCGGCAATTTCATCCTTGCCACTTTTGACAATGTTGAGATTGTTGCCAATGGATTCAATCGTTTGGCAGGTAGCGAGAAGCCCCTGGAGCGCATGAATGTTGTCTTTGAGAGTTGTCTCGCAGTGGGTGCGAATGTCTCGCATGGCGCGTTGGATCAGATGGATGTGGGCTTGCGCCGCCAGCTGGTGGCCCAGGCAGATGAAGATCACCGGGGGTGTCCGGCTTTGTCGGGAGAGGATCAGTTCTTCGCAGAGGTCTTGCAGGTCCTGCAGGCTCCATTGGCAGGTTTTGAACGAATCCGCTTCGCGCACCGTCGGATGGCCTCCTTCAACAACAACGGCCATGCAGCGACTCAGGGCCTGCAGAAGAAGCGCTCGGTCGATGTCTGGGGTTTCCCACAGTGGAAACAGAATCGAGTCGCAATCGGCGATGCCTTGGGCCAGGCAGGCCACATTCAGGGAAGCCCTGACAGTTTCACCGCAGCTGTTGTGACCGACGTGATCAGCTGGTTCAAGAATGCAGAGGCTATGGCGAAGAAGATCGTTGTTTTCCAGGAGAAATCGAAGATCTTCATTGGTTCTGATCACTTTTTCAAAGGGCGCCTGATCGCTCCAGCCTTTCTGAACGGCTTCAGCATGGATTGATTCATTCACTCCATTCAGCAGGTGAGGGGAGTCGCGATCATGCAAAAAATCTCCGATCAGCGTTTGAATGGATTCGATGCTTGAGCATCCTGGCTGCAGAAAACCTGGTTTTGTTCTCCAGCGAGCACGGTTCGCTGTCGTCATGTCGTTGATGCTTTGGTTTGAACGCTGGACCTCGTGACGAACGGTTGTTGTTGGAAATAACACGGTTTGCAGCTTTTCATGCTCTTGCCGCCATTCGTCTCAACCTCCTGCAGACTGGCTCCGAACCGGTCAAATCGGCTTAGGTGTTGCTGAATTCGAACGTCGGGTTGTGATGCTTTCCTTCCAGGATCTGCAGCGGCAGTTGCAATCGGATAGTGCTCAGGTGGGTCCAGGCAGTGTTCCCTGGGACGTTCTGGTGATGCCGTCTCTCAATGTGAGCCCGGAGCAGATGGCGCTGGTCGAGGGAGCGCATCACTACGAGGAGCGTCAGTTGTTCGAGCTGATTCGTCTGCGTCAGCCGCGGGCGCGCATGGTGTTTGTCACCAGCAAGCTGTTGCCCGATCTCGTTGTGGATTCCGTTCTGGAACTGCTTCAGGGCGTGCCGATCTCCCATGCCCGTCAGCGCCTGCAGCTTTTCGATACCGATGACGCCAGCCCTCGCCCCTTGGCGGCCAAATTGCTGGAGCGACCGCGATTGCTGCAGCGCATCCGCGACAGTCTGCGGCCGGGACGCAGTTTTCTCAGCTGTTACAACGTCGGCGATTTGGAATGCCGCTTGTCCGAGGCCCTGCAGCTGCCCTTGATGGGCTGCGATCCTCAGCTGGCCTGCTGGGGCCACAAAGCTGGTGGCCGTGCCCTGTTTCGTCGTTGCGGGCTTCCCCATCCGGATGGATCGGAATTGGTGCACGGCATGGAGAGTCTTCTCGACGCTTGCCTGGAGCTGGTGGAGCGCAACCCGGGGCTGCGCCGGGCTGTGGTGAAGCTCAATCAGGGCTTCAGTGGTGAGGGCAATGCCAGGCTGGAGCTCGAGCCGCTGCAGCTTCAGGAGTGTTCACTGCAGGAGCGCCGTGACCGCCTGCGGCGGGCACTGGCAACCTTGCCGATGCCGGCCGCCGGTTGGCAGGCGCAGCTCGAAGAGCAAGGGGCGTTGGTGGAGGAATGGCTTGAGGGTGGAGAAGAGATCACGTCACCCAGCGTTCAGGGTCTGATTCATCCCGGTGGCCGAGTGGAGGTGCTCTCCACCCATGAGCAACAGCTTGGAGGCGAGTCGGGTCAGGTGTACCTCGGTTGCCAGTTCCCGGCAGACCCGGCTTACAGGCTGGAGCTCCAGCGTTGGGGCCAGGCTGTCGGCAAGGCGTTGGCCGAACTGGGTGCGTTGGATCATTTCTCGGTGGACGGGCTGGCTCGGCGTTTCGGCGATCGCTGGGACCTGCAGGCCATCGAAATCAACCTCCGCAAAGGTGGTACCACCCATCCCCACCAAGTGCTGCGCTTTCTGAGCAATGGCCAGATGGACACCGCCACTGGTGCCTTCCTGTCTCCCCAGGGAAGTGAGCTGCATTACCTGGCCACCGATAACTTCATGCATCCCCGTCTCCGTGGATTGCTGCCCATGGATCTGATTGATGCCGTTGCTGAGGCCGGCTTGCATTACGACGCCCTCAAGGAGAGCGGCAGCGTGTTTCACCTCCTGGGTTGTCTCTCGGAGCACGGCAAGCTGGGGATGACCTGCATCGGCACCACCCTGGAGGAGGCTCGGGAGGTGGATGCCCGAACCCGGGCTCGATTGCTTGAGATGTGACGCGTTGCTGAGGCCATGACCGGATCGACTCCACCGTTTCCTCCACCAGCCGCCCGGGCTGAGGTGGAACGCCTCAAGGGGTACAGCGCTCCTTTGGAGGGGCGTCGAGGACTGCTGCGTCTGGATTTCAACGAGAACACCGTTGGCCCCAGTCCGCAGGTGGTGGAGGTGATCCGATCGTTCTCTGAGGAACTCATCGCGGTTTATCCGGAATACGACGGACTGCGCGAGGCGTTGATCGCCAATCTGAAGGCGTCGAAGGAGAGCCTTGCGCATCCTCTGGCTCTGGAGCAGGTCGGGGTCTTCAACGGAGTGGATGCGGCGATCCATGCCGTCATTCACGCCTATGGGTCCTCCGGCGACACCCTGCTCACCACCAGCCCCACCTTCGGCTACTACGCACCCTGCGCCGGCATGCAGGGGATGGTGATCGAGGCGGTGCCCCACGCAATGCCCGGTTTCGTCTTTCCTCTGGATGCGATCCGTTCCGCTTTGAGCAGACGGCCCAAGATTCTGATGCTCTGCAATCCCAACAACCCAACGGGGACCCGTCTTGCGGCAGACCAGGTTCTGGAGCTTGCTTCTATTGCTCCGGACACCCTGGTGGTGGTGGATGAGCTGTACGAGGCGTTCACGGGAGACAGCGTGTTGCCAACCGTTGATTTCGAGCGTCACGCCAATGTGCTGGTGCTGCGTTCGCTCGCCAAAACCGCGGGTTTGGCTGGATTGCGCCTGGGATTTGCCATTGGCCATCCTGCAGTGGTCGACAGGGTTGGCCGTGTTACCGGTCCCTACGACGTCAACAGCCTGGCAGTGGCAGCGGCATTTGCAGCACTCCGGGATCAGTCCTATACCGACAGCTACGTTTCAGAAGTGTTACGCGCGCGAGACTGGATCGTGTCGGTTATGACGCGTTCCCGTGCTGTTTTTCATTGTGATGGAGGAAACTACTTGTTGGTGTGGCCGGAACGGCCTGCAGCTGAGGTTGCGCACGCGCTTCGAGCGGAGGGGATTCTGGTGCGCTCCATGGCCGGGAAGCCCCAGATCGATGGGTCCTTGCGTGTGAGCATTGGAACCTTGGGGCAGATGCAGAGGTTCTGGGAAGTTTTTAGCTTTGTTTCGAAATCCGGTTGAGTTTGCGTTGGCAGCAGTTATTCGTCATCACTAGGTTGTGAAAGCCCGAGGGATTGCGAGGCCGTCATGCCGGCAGTGAAGAAGCTGTTCTTCGGGTCTGGTCAGCGGCCTCTGCGACAGCAGTTGGCAATAACCCTTGCAGGAATACTCTCGCTTTCGATTCTTATTTCGATTTTATTGCTGAACATTCTGTTCGGTTGGCAGGCTCGCCAGTTGATTGACCAGCGTGCGGCCTTTTTCATGGACGCAATGTTGTCGGTGAGGGAGTACACCAGCAAGAAGGTGAATCCCATTCTTGCTCCTCTCAATCAAGGAGCTGGCCTGTTTCGGCCGGAGGCCGTTCCCAGCTACTCCGCTCAGACGGTGGCTGGACTGCTCAAGGGAAAACCTGAATTCCGCGAATATTCATACCGTGAGGCTGCCATCAATCCAACAAATTTAAGGGACAAGGCGGATTCATTCGAGACGGGTGTGATCGAGGCGTTCCGGCGTAATCCGTCCCTCAAGATTCAATCGGGTGAAAAATCCACGCCACTGGGAACGGTTCACTATGTGGCCCAGCCCATCAAGGTCGGAAAAGAGAGTTGTCTCGTCTGTCATTCCACGCCTGATCGTGCACCCGCAAGTCAGCTTCTGGCTTATGGAGACACCGGCGGTTTCGGATGGAAACTGAATGAAATTGTTGGAACGCAGATTGTCACGGTGCCGCAAGCAGCGGTGTTCATGGCGAAGGATCGCTCCCTGCTGCTCACGGCCGCACTGCTGGTTGTTGCCTTCGGTGTTGTGGGAGTGGTTATGAATGCCGTGCTTGACAGACTGATCCTTCGCCCGATGCGCGACATCAGCCGCAAGGCCGACGAAGCCAGCGTCACTCCCGCGACGGTCAATTTTGAGGAAAGGGAACGTCGGGACGAAATCGGCTTGCTGGCCCGCAGTTTTGAACGCATGAAGCAGAGCTTGGCGATCTCCATGCAGATGCTCAAAGATCGCCAGGGCAAGGCTTGATGAGGCGTCTGCTGATCGTTCTGTCTCTTGTTCTCGGAGCCTGCGCGGCTGGGCCATCGGATCAGCAGGCCCTCTGCGGTCCAAGTGGTCGTCTGCGCGTTGGCCTCGTGGGTTCCGAGGAAGGTCGGCGTGGTTCCGCAGGCGTCATCCTGGCGGAGCAGGAGCAGTTCAAGCTGCAGGAGCTTCTGATGGCATCCAGTCGTTGTGATGTCCTCTTGGAGCCTGTTCTCAGCTCTGAGCAAGCTCGACTTCGTCTCAGGAACCGTGAGTGGGATCTTGCTTTTCTTCCTCCGGGGCTGACTGCTGTTGCGCTCGAGCAAGAAGGTCAGTTCAGCCTTGTTCGTCAGCTGGGTCGTCGTCAGAACTCAAAGTCGCAATTGATTGTTCGTGCAGACAGTCGCTTCAAGACCCGAGCCGATCTTCGTGGGACGCGCCTTGGGCTGCTGCCCCGTGGCTCCCTCACTGGGTTTTATCTCCCTCTCTTCAATCTTCATGGTCTGACGTTGTCGCGGGTGGGGTATGAACTCACGTACCAGGACCTGATGCAGGGTCTGCAAAACGGAAAGTTTGACGTCATTGCCTGGGATGGTGCACTTTCAACCCAGGGCACCGACATTCGGATCATTCATGAAGACACCCATGCGATTCCTCTGGGTGCGCTGGCTCTCAGTCAGCCGCTTTTAGCTCAGGATTACAAACCTTTTGTGCAGAAGCTTGATGACAATGTGTCCCAGCTCCCTCCTTCGCTTGGTTACGCGACGGGCATGATTCCCGATCTTCTGATGCTCCAGGAGCTGCGAGCGATTGTCTCCAAGGTGGAGGGTTGGAGTCTTCCTCAGGCTGGTCAGCCCTATGTCGTGTATGGAACCCCATCACGTTCAATGCCTGGTGAGGGGCCCCGATGACAACGCACGCTCGCCATCTGCGCGCCATTGTCTTCAGCGACGTGGTTGATTCGTCTGTGAAAATCTTCGCGGATGAATTAATCGCAATTCAACGCATCAAGGAGGATCTTGCTCTGATCCGTGATGCTCTTCAGAGTCATGGTGGGGCTCTCGTGAAGTCGCTGGGTGATGGACTTCTGGTCACCTTTGATGGACCGACGCATGCCCTCGAGTTCATCCAGTCTGCGCTGCAATCCCTGCACAGCCAAGGCCGTCAACCCTTAGCCCATCGCTTTGGTCTGCATACCGGTGAAATTTATGCCGATGGCGATGACATCCTTGGCCAGGGTGTGCATCTGGCCTCCAGGCTGCAAACTGTCAGTCCAGCCAATGGTGTGGCCTTCACTCGTTCAACCTATGAGTTGATTGACCCGCGCTTCAGGCCGCTGGCTCGATCCATGGGGACTGTTGAACTCAAAGGGTTGCCTGAGCGGATGGAACTGTATTGCTTAGGTGCCGATGACCTGCTGCGTTTCGGTCGCCAGGAACAGGATGATCGCGATGCTCTGTCTCTTCTGTTGGATGATACCCCGTACACCGTTGTGCGCTCCCTCAGCCAATCACGTCAACCTCAAACTCTGCTTCTGAAAGAGAAACAGCGTGATCGTCAGGCGGTATTGAAATTGATTCCTACAGATGCAAGTCTTGAAGAAGCTTTGAGGGTTGAGGCGGCGAGTCTCGACCGTCTGCGTCACCCTCGGATTCCAAGAGTTCTTGATGCCTATGCACGTGATGGACGTTTTTGTTTTATTCAGGAATACATTCCTGGTCCGTCACTCCATGGTTCTCTTGACCTCCTGAGAAAAAAACAGAGACTTGCAGAATTGCTGCGTCAGGTGTTGCAGATGCTCGAGATTCTGCACACTGCAGGCTTGATGCATGGTGATATTCATCCGGCCAATCTGATTCCTTCAGACAGCGGCTGCCCTCCTTTCCTGGTGGACTTCTCGTTGTTGAGAGCTCGTACAGAAGCCAGACTGCGCCAGGCCGACCGTCGGCTCGAAGCCAGTGTTTCGGAGCTGGGGCGCCCTTATTTTTC
>WTFZ01000037.1 GCA_011523835.1 Synechococcus sp. CO36386bin_29
CGATGGACGTGGGTGTGTTGCGTGTTCGTGACGATGGTGGCTGGAAGTCCATCGCCCTCATGGGTGGCTTCGCGGAAGTGGATGCTGATGATGTAACCGTTCTGGTCAATTCAGCAGAACTCGGCAGTTCCATTGATGCATCCACTGCTGAAGCTGACCTCCAGGCTGCCAAGACTGAAGTCACCAAAATGGAAGGTCAACCCGCATCTCCTGAAAAGGTGAAAGCTCAGCAGACCTTGGATCGTGCTCGTGCTCGTGTTCAGGCAGCCAAGAATCAGGATTGATTCATTCAATTCAATAGACGACTTGAAAGCCGGGGTTGATCATCCCCGGCTTTTTTATGCCTGAACCCCGGCACAAAAAAAACGACCTGCCGAAGCAGATCGTTGTGGTCACCACATCGACAGGTTCGATCAGGCGGTACCGCAGAAGGTGACATCGGGGAACTTGAGCTTGGCATCATCAAGGCTCTTGCCTTTGCCTTCTTCCTGCCAGTAATTGATCACCTCAGTGGCTTTATTGAGCACTTCAACGCGCTCGTTATCGGTGATCCAGCTCTTGCCCTCAAGTTCACTCTTAAGAGTTTCCCAGGCATCTTCACGAGGCCAGAAGAAATAGGAGGTCAGAGGGCTCGGACCGCCTCCGACAATTTGATCCACGGCCAGAGCCACGTTGTCGGGCAACCAGAGGATCTTGAGAAGGAAGCGACCTTCATCAGCCTTCGGTGTGTAGCCGGAAGGAACACCATCAGCGTCGATGGTGGCGGAAGCCAGTGCAGCGCTGCCGCCGCGCATGACCGGACGGCCTTCCTTCGGCTCCTGCTGCTGATCGGCGTCAGTTGTCTGTGGTGCCTGATCAGCGGGTGCTGCCTCAGTGGCGACCTCCTGGTCGACGGCAGCGCCTTCGGGAACCGTCATGGTGTCAGCGCTCAAGGATTAAGGACAAACAACTAACCTACCAGCCTCTTCATCACCTCGGTTTCTGAACAACCTATCCACCTCCAGCCAGCTCCTGCTCTTCGATATTGACGGCGTGATTCGGGATGTGGCCGGGAGCTACCGCCGTGCTCTGCAAGCCACGGTTGAGCACTACAGCGGTTGGCGGCCCACCCCCGTGCAGATTGATGCCCTCAAAGGTGAAGGAAGTTGGAACAACGATTGGGATGCCAGCCTCGAGTTGCTGAGGAGACGTGGATCCTCCGTGCCGGAGCGACAGAAGCTGATCGAGGTTTTCAGTGGGTTTTATTTCGGCGGCAATCCTGAAGGAGACCCCGACAACTGGACTGGTTTCATCAACGACGAGCCCCTTCTCGTTGAGGCGTCTCTGTTTCAGACCATTCGCCAGCTTGGATGGACCTGGGGTTTTTTCAGCGGAGCTGAACCCCCGTCAGCTCGCTTCGTGCTGGAGCAGCGCCTGGGGCTGGAATCGCCCCCACTGCTGGCCATGGGGGATGCTCCCGATAAACCGGATCCAACAGGTTTGCTCCAACTCAGTGAAGTCCTGCTCACCGGCCGTGAGGTCACGACGGTGGCCTATCTCGGTGACACCGTGGCGGATGTTCACGCTGTGATCCGAGCCCGGGAAGCATGCCCGAGCAGAAACTGGATCAGCCTGGCCATCGCCCCTCCCCACCTGCATCCCCTTGAGGAGCAGCGTCACTCCTATGAGCAGCAGTTGAGAGACGCCGGTGCTGACCACATCCTGTCCAGCACGATGGCCGTGAGCGATTGGCTGCGATCGACGGCACAGCCCTGAAGACACTGCCAACGTGTGGCATGGAACTAGCCAAGGGCGTTCATGATCAGTCGTTGGAAGCTCTCCACCCCGGTCGGGGAGAACCTCAAGGCGCTGTCGACCCTCGGCCTTGGTGGTGGTGTTCTCACCCTGCTCAGTTTCAGCGGAGTGCTGGAGTGGCTGCTGGCTAGCGATGCCGGCCTGATCATTGCTGGGCTCTTGATCTTGGGAGCCGTTGTGGTGCTGCTCTCCAAGCAAGTGGCCAATCAGGCCGAACTGCTGGCGGAGGCACTCGGCGAGCCCTACGGGACCCTGGTGCTCACAGGGTCTGTGATCGTGATCGAGCTGGCCCTCATCGGCAGCACGATGATCACCGGCGAACAGAACCCCACGCTCGCTCGTGACTCGATGTTCTCGGTGCTGATGATCGCCCTAACCGGCATCACCGGGTTATGCATGGCGCTCACCTCGAGGCAATCGCAGCAGAAGCTGGAATCCGACGAAGCCATGAGCGAGGACGATCTCGCAGCTCCGAACATGGCAGGATCCATGGTTTTTTACAACCTCATCAGCACGATGAGCGTGGTCGTCCTCATCATCCCCAACTTCAGCACCGACTCTCCAGAAGGTGAGTTCAGCTTGCCGATCGAGGTCGTGCTGTCCGTGGTCGCCGTAGGCGTGTACGTGATCTTCCTGATCAACCAGATGGGGCCTTACCGCTGTTTCTTCATGGATGCGCAGGATGGAGCGGCCCTCAACAGCGGAAACACCCCTGGGAACCTCAACGAGAAGCACAGACCCTGGCGGGCGGGCGGCCTGCTGGTCGCCAGTCTCGGAGTGGTGGTGCTGATTGCTGAGTCCATGGGTCAGCTGATCGAGCGGGGTGTGAACGAGCTGCAACTCCCTGGAGCTCTGGCTGGAATCCTCGTGGCCATGCTGATCCTGATTCCGGAGGCGCTGAACGCGATCCAGGCCACGCGCCGCGGCCAGCTGCAGCGGGCCCTCAACACCCTCTTCGGATCGGTTTTGGCCACGATCAGCCTCACCGTTCCGGCGGTGCTCATCATCGGTCAGCTCATCGGCTCTGAGGTGATTCTTGGTCTCGAACCCGCCTCCATGGTGCTGCTCGGCCTCACCCTGTTTCTGCTTCGCCCCCATCCGAAGGTGCTTGGGAGCGAAGGGCTGATGCTGCTCGTGGTGTTCCTGTTCTGGCTGATGCTGGATCTGGTTTGAAGTCAGCGCTCCATGGCCTGCACCGACTTGAGGGCGTTGGCGCTGAGCACTTCATGGCCTTCGGGAACCTCGTCTGAATTCATCACAGCCACATCGTCCTCAATGCGGATGCCGATGCCCTTCCAGCGCTCATCGATGCTGGGTTGTCCATCAGGAACCGGCAGACGATCGCTCACATAGAGCCCGGGCTCCACGGTGAGCACCATGCCGGGTTCCAGCTCCACGTGGTGCTCGCCAAGCCGGTAAGCACCGACATCGTGAACATCCAGTCCGAGCCAATGGCCGGTGCGGTGCATGTAGAGATGGCGATACGCGCCCTGTTCAATCAGGCCATCCACATCCCCCCGCAGGAGACCGAGGCTCACCAAGCCCTCGACCAGAACGCGAACGGCCGTGTCGTGCACACCCTCAGCAGTCTGACCAGGCCGCACACTGTCGATCGCGGACTGCTGCGCAGCAAGCACAAGGCTGTAGAGCTCACGTTGCTCGCCGCTGAAGCGACCATTGACCGGGAACGTCCGCGTGATGTCGCCGTTGTAGTAATCCGGCAGTGAGCAGCCGGCATCGATCAGCAGAAGATCGCCGTCCTGAAGCACGGCGTTGTTCTCGATGTAATGGAGTACGCAGGCGTTATCCCCCCCCGCCACGATCGATCCATAGGCCACACCACGGGCCCCTTGATCGAGGAAGTGCTCTTCGATCAAGGCCTGAACCTGTCGTTCGCGCATCCCGGGTTTCACAACGGAACGGGCCAGCTCATGGGCGGAGGCCGAAATCCGACCGGCCTCGCGCAGACGCTCCAGCTCCGCCGGCTCCTTGCGCAGGCGCATGCGATGGAGCAAGGAACAGGGCGCCAGCAGGGCCAAGGCCGCGCTGCCGGTTCGCGAGGCACGATCGAGCTGCCCGGCCCAGGCGGCAACCACCAACGGCTCAATGGCGGGATGGCGACCGACGCGGAAGGCGATTCCCTCAGCGCCGTTCAGATAGTCAGGAAGTCGCTCCTCAAGCTCAGAGCGAGGGTGGGCGATATCGGCACCGAAACACTCCACGGCTCCTTCACACCCCCAACGACGGCCGGTCCAGACCTCAGCGGCTGGTTCGCGAGGGTTCACAAACAGCACAAACCGTTCCCCCTCCGGCCGATGGGGCAGCAACAGGGCCACCGCATCGGGCTCATCAAAACCGGTCAGGTACCAGAAATCGCTGTCCTGACGGAACGGCCATTCCGTATCGGCATGATGGGTGACCAGGGTGGCTGCGGGAATCACCGCAGCAGCGCCTCCCAGATCTTGCATGAATCGCTCACGACGATCCGCATGACAAGCAACATCAATGAGGGGGGTGCATTCAGCCACGAAAGAGACAGGTCGCCGAGTAACCGTCAGGATGGCAGGCAAAGCGCACCCCCATGACCTCCGACCTGCTGATCCTGCTGATCCTGGTGGTGGTGGTGCTGGCGGGTTCAGCTCTCTGCTCGGGTGTGGAGGCCGCTCTGCTCACGGTCAATCCCATCCGTGTCCATGAGCTCGCCGCCCGCCCGCGACCAATCGCTGGTGCCCGCAGACTTGCGCAGCTGCGACAGCGCTTGGGACGCACCCTGTCGGTGCTGGTGATCGCCAACAACGGCTTCAACATCTTCGGCAGCCTGATGCTTGGGGGCTATGCCGCCTGGCTGTTCAAACGCATGGACAGCAGCAATGTGGCGCTGCCTCTGTTTTCCATCAGTCTCACCGTTCTGGTGATCCTGCTTGGCGAGATCCTGCCCAAAGCGATCGGTAGTCGCCTGGCTCTGCCAGTGGCTCTGGCCAGTGCCCCGGTGCTGCACTGGCTGGGCGTCATGATGCGCCCCCTGGTTCTGCTGCTCGAACGACTGCTGCCGGCCATCACGGAAGAGAGCGAGATCAGCACCGACGAGGAAGAGATACGGCTTCTCGCCAGGCTTGGTTCTCAGAAAGGACAGATCGAAGCGGATGAGGCCGCCATGATCGCCAAGGTGTTCCAGCTCAACGATCTCACCGCCCGCGATCTGATGATCCCGCGGGTGGCAGCGCCCACCCTGGATGGGGCCACCCGCCTGGATGAACTGCGGGGCGCGCTGATCGACAATGAAGCCCAGTGGTGGGTGGTGCTCGGCGACGCAGTGGACAAGGTTCTGGGGGTGGCCAACCGCGACAGTCTTCTGAGCGCGCTGGTTCAAAACCGCGGTCAGCTCACCCCTTTGGATCTGAGCGAACCCGCAGAATTCGTACCGGAGATGATCCGCGCTGATCGACTGCTGACTGCGTTTCGTCGTGACAATGCCGGCGTGCGCGTCGTGGTGGATGAATTCGGTGGCTTCGTCGGTGTGATCGGTCCCGATGCCGTCTTGGCCGTCCTGGCTGGGTGGTGGCGCAAGGGCGGAGGAAGCGGTTCCCCATGACCACCCCCACCGCGATGGCATCCAAGGCGACAGTGTTGCGGCTGTGGAAAGACCAGCTCAACCTGACGCCCCGTGAGCGAGGGCTGCTAAGCGGTGCTCTCATCACGCTGGACCACCAGCTCAAGCGACTGGAGCAAAGCCGGCTTCGCATCGCCGTGTTCGGCCGGGTCGGTGTCGGCAAGTCGAGCTTGGTCAACGCCCTCGTGGGCCAGTCACTGATGGCCACAGACGTGGCCCATGGCTGCACAAGGCAACAGCAGAGCACTCCCTGGCCCAAGCCAGTCCCAGGCCTGCAAGCCGTCGACCTGGTGGACACACCGGGAATCGATGAGGTCGACGGTCCAGCCCGAGCCCGCCTTGCCGGACGGGTGGCCATGAACGCCGATCTCGTGTTGCTGGTGCTGGATGGGGATATCACCCAGGTTGAGCTCGATGCCCTCGCCACCCTTCAGGACAAAGGAAAACCGGTGAGCATCGTTTTGAATCGCAGCGACTGCTGGCCAGCCGAAGAGCTTGTCCCACTGCTCGCCAGTATCCAGTGCCGCCTGCCGGAAGGACTGCCCAAGCCGGTTGTTGTGGCGGCGGCGCCACGGCAGGCTGTGCAGCTCAGCGACGGACGCATCCGTAGCCGGCAGCAGCCGGCTGACGTGGCGTGTCTGGAGACCCACCTCACAGCATTGCTGGCTGAGCACGGCGAGAGCCTGCTGCTTTTGAACAGCCTGCGCCAGGCAACGCGCATTCAGCAGCAGCTCGAAACGGGCCGACTGCAGCGCCGCCGCCGTGAAGCGCAGGGGCTGATCGGACGCTACGCCGCGCTCAAAGCAGCGGCACTTGCTGCCAACCCCTTGCTGCTGCTGGATCTTGCCGGCGGGATGGCCTGTGATGCCGCCTTGGTGAGCCAGCTGTGTGCGCTGTACGACCTTCCGCTGGGAGGCCCCGCTGCCCGTCGTCTTCTCCGTCAGCTCGGTGGTCAGAACGCCCTGATCGGTGGGGCCCAGCTGGGGTTGCAAATGAGTCTGGGAGTGATTCGCCAGCTGCTCCTGCTGGCGGCTCCCTTCAGTGCAGGACTCACGTTGGCGCCGGCGGCCCCGGTCGCGGTGGCTCAAGCGGCTCTGGCGGTCCACACCACCCGCCGCACCGGCCGGATGACGGCCCGCTGGCTTCTGGAAGAACGCGGCCGTGGTCGCCGCAACCAACCGATTCCCATCAGCCTGATGCGCCGTCTCTCCCGCACCGATCGGGGCCTGGGCGGATTGATGCATCGCTGGCCGGATGTTCCAAAGCGGCCGACGCTTAACTCACTGCTGCCATGAACAGAGACTCGATCGCACTGCTGGGCACCAGCGCGGATCCGCCCACCCTTGGACATCAGGCCCTCCTGCAAGGACTACTCGGCGAGTTCCAGCGCGTGGTGACGTGGGCCAGTGACAACCCATCCAAGCGCCACGGTGCAGAACTCAAGCAGCGCAGCGACCTGCTGGGTTGTGTCGTTCAGACCATCGGCAACCCACGCCTGGAACTGGCCCAGGACCTCAGCAGTCCCTATGCCATCACCACCCTGGAACGCGCGCGACAGCGCTGGCCTGAATCCCCTTTGT
Organism: Synechococcus sp. CO36386bin_29; assembly: GCA_011523835.1. GTDB lineage: Bacteria > Cyanobacteriota > Cyanobacteriia > PCC-6307 > Cyanobiaceae > Synechococcus_C. The sequence continues at coordinate 6,985 of WTFZ01000037.1, forward strand.
GCTTTGTCGTTGGCAGCGATCTGGCCACGCAGATCCCGCGTTGGAAACACTGCGAGCAGTGGCTCGGTCTCTGTGAACTGGGCATTGTTCCGCGCAAAGGCTGGCCCTTGCAGGCCGATGACGTCCAAACCCTCGAAGGCCTCGGTGCCCGCCCAAGAATTCTGTCCCTCGACATCCCAGCCACCGCCAGCTCCGCCGTGCGCCAAGCCACAGGGGATGATCAAATTCCCGACACGCTCTGGCCTCTGCTGTTGGAGCACAATCTTTACGGCTTCCACTCCTCTTCCGCCTGAGTGCTGATGCGTATCGCCCTGGCCCAGATCAATCCGGTGGTGGGCGACCTTCTGGGGAATGCCGATCGCATTCACGCGGCCTTGGCCGCCACCGAGGTCAACGGCAAGGTCTCTGCAGACCTGCTGGTGACACCGGAGCTATCCCTCTGGGGCTATCCACCAAGGGATCTACTCTTCAGCGCCGCTCACCTGGAGCAGCAGCAACAGGCCCTCAACCAGCTGCAGCAACGCTTGCACGCCGAACACTTGGATGTGGCCCTCCTCGTTGGAGTAGCGGAGGTGGCCCCAGACCAGCAACACCCCCGGCTCTTCAACGCCATGGCTCTGGTGCGGGCGACGGGATGGCAGGTCGTCGCCCGCAAGCAGCTGTTACCCAGCTACGACGTCTTCGACGAAACCCGATACTTCCGCGCCAGCAGCAGTCCGTCCACCCTCAGCCTGCGCGTGAACAACCATGAGTGGCGCCTGGGCCTCACCATCTGCGAAGACCTCTGGGTGGATGCGGAGCTCCATGGGCAACGCCTGGTGGGCCCGGATCCCATCGCCAGCTTGATTCCCGAACGCCTTGATGCCTTGATCAACTGCTCGGCATCCCCGTTCAGCAGGAGAAAGGGCACCCTCCGCCATGAGCTGGCGGCCCGTGCCGCTGAACGCCTGCAGTGTCCTGTGGTGTACGTGAATCAAATGGGGGGGAACGATGAGCTGATCTTCGATGGCGCCAGCTTCGTCATGGCTCCCGGAGACGACACCCCGCTGCTTCAACTGCCCGAATTCGCCGTCAGCACAGCGGTCTGGACGGCCGCATCACCCACTGACCGGCAAGAGCAGCCCAGCCGCGCGCATCAACAAGCGAACGCCCAAGACGACAACCTCGAGGCGCTGTTCCGAGGCCTGGTGACCGGGGTCAAGGACTACGCGACCAAGTGCGGATTCAAGGCGGCGCTGCTCGGACTAAGCGGCGGCATCGATTCGGCCTTGGTGGCGGTGATCGCGGCCGCTGCTCTGGGACCTGAACACGTGCAGAGCCTGCTGATGCCCTCTCCCTGGAGCTCTTCGGGATCGATCGAAGATGCACTGGCCCTGGCGGCACGCCTGAGGATCTCTTCAAGGATCGTGCCGATTCAGACCCTGATGGAGGGCTTTGAAGCCACGCTCACACCAGCGCTGAACGCAGAGCCCTCAGGCATCACAGCTGAAAATCTGCAATCACGCATCCGCGGAACCCTGCTGATGGCGATGGCCAATCAGCAGGGCCAGCTGCTGCTCTCCACGGGCAACAAATCCGAACTGGCCGTGGGCTATTGCACCCTCTATGGCGACATGAACGGCGGCTTGGCGGTCATTGGCGATCTCTACAAATCAACGGTGTTCGCTCTCTGCCATTGGCTCGACAGCCCGGATGCTGGTGCCTGTCGATCCGAACTGGGGCTGGGGGTTTCTGGGCCATTGATCGGCCAGGCCATTCTCGAAAAACCCCCGAGCGCCGAACTGCGGCCAGACCAGAAAGACAGTGACTCCCTGCCTGACTACGAACGGCTGGACCCCTTGCTCATGGATCTGATCGAACAGCGGATGAGTGGCGAGCAGCTGATCGGTGCCGGGCATGATCCCGACGATGTGAAGCGCATTGAACGGTTGTTCCGTCGAGCTGAATTCAAGCGGCGACAGGCCCCTCCGCTTCTGAAAGTGAGCAACCAGGCGTTTGGCAGTGGCTGGCGGCTGCCGATTGCAGCCATCTGAGCCAGATTGAGAAGACGACTCTGCCTTCCATGGCTCATTCCGTTCTGACGGCCCCGATGGCCAGCATCGGGGTGCCCACCGAGATCAAAGCTGATGAGCAACGGGTCGCCCTGACGCCGGATGGTGTGAGGGAGTTGGTGACCCAGGGCCTGGAGGTTCGGGTCCAGCACGGTGCCGGGGCTGGGGCCGGCATCGGCGATGACGCCTTTGCTGCAGCGGGGGCCCGCATGGTCGACCGCGACGAGGCCTGGGCCGCTCACCTGGTGGTGAAAGTGAAGGAACCGCAGGTGGAGGAATTCGGCCTGCTGCGCGACGACATGGTGCTCTTCACGTATCTGCACCTCGCGGCATACCCCCAGGTGGGGCAGGCCCTGCTGGATGCAGGAACAACGGGTGTGGCCTATGAGACGGTGCAGCTGGAAAACGGCAGCCTGCCGCTGCTGGCGCCGATGAGTGAAATTGCCGGCCGACTTGCTGCTCAAGTGGGCGCACGCCTGCTGGAACGCCCCCATGGCGGCCGTGGCGTGTTGATCGGTGGCTGCACCGGTGTTCAACCGGCACGGGTGGTGGTTCTCGGCGCCGGCACTGTCGGCTGGAATGCAGCCCGGCTTGCAGCCGCCATGGATGCCGAGGTCATGCTGCTGGATCGATCACCGGAGCGGTTGCGCAGCCTCGAAGCCGACCGCCGTGGACGCTTGATGAGTGTGGTGAGCAGTCGGGGACTGCTGGAACGACTCGTGCCCACCGCCGACTTGCTGATCGGTGCCGTGCTCACCCCTGGAGGACGGGCTCCGACCCTGGTGGACGAAGACATGGTGAAACAGATGAAGCCCGGATCCGCGATCGTTGATGTGGCCATCGACCAGGGCGGGTGCATCGCCACGAGCCGGGAAACCACCCACACCGATCCCACGATCAACATTCATGGTGTGCAGCACTACGCCGTTGGGAACATGCCGGGAGCCGTGCCGTTCACGTCCACCGAAGCCCTCGTCAGTGTCACGCTGCCATACATCCTTGGCATCGCCGGTCGGGGCCTGGAAGAAGCCGTTACCGAGCGCCCGGAATTGTTGTCTGGCCTGAACACCGTGAAAGGAGCGGTCTGCCACCCCGGCGTTGCGAAGGCCTTAAACGTTCCGCCACGCCATCCCATGGCATGCCTGCGCTGAGGTCGTCACAGGGCGCGGATGTAAAGCCAATCACCACTGAGCTGCCCATCCCGCCGCTCAAACAACGATGTTTCCTCAAGACACCTGCGATGTCCAGCAGCGATGCAATGCGCCACGAACTGAACAGTGCCCTGGCAATCCTCAGGACCACCACAGTCCACAGCCAGAATCTCAAGTTGAATCCAGCGGATCTGACGGTTGCTGGCGCGCAGCTCACGACGCCTTTGACGAATCGGTGTCTCTGGCTCAGGGTGAGTGGCGATCAGATACTCAATCTCACCCAGCGCATAAGCGCTGTAACGCGACCGCATCAGTTGTTCTGCTGACTGAGCCTTCAGCAAGCCCTGATGGAAAGGACCGCAACAGGAGTCCAACGTGGCACCGGAGCCACAAGGACAGGCTGCTTGATCAGCCGCAGCACCCGCAAACCCCCTGGCCATGCGATCAGTCTCGAGCGATGGTCAGCACATCAAGACCGGGGAAAGGTCTCTGCAGCGAAGGCAACGCCACCCCCTCCCGCATCGCCAGGACCAGCCCTGCTGCCTCGGCATAGGTTGCAGCGGAAACAACGCGATCCCCAAGCCCCAGCGCATGGGACGACACCTGCAGCACCGAGGGATTAGTCACGGCGATGACGGTGACGTTGCGCTCCAGACAGGCAAGAACAGCCTCACCGCCGAGTGCACCCTCCGGCACGACAACAGCTCCAAGCCCCGAGGCCAGAAGATCGCCTGGAACGGCGGATGCAGGTTGAATCAGATCGGGTGCACGACTGAGTCCGACAAGAACGCAGGGAAGAAACGTGTGCGCCAGCTCCTCGCCAGCCGCCCGGGGATCCAACTGAGGATCCAGAGGCAGCGGTGACAGAGCCGGAGCGTGCGCACAGGGGATCTGAAGATGGCGCACGAGCAGATGACTGATCACCGCTTCCGCACCGGCCAGTGCATCCACACCACTTCCGTGGCGATAGGCCTGCAATGCTTCGCTGCCGGAATCTTCCGGGAAACGAGCCACGACAGCAATGGCCGTGGCCCCCGCATCCCGCAGCTTTTCACCAGCGCGCAGCAGTGCATCCGGACGCTCCAACGAGCCCCAGCTCACGCCACTGTCCCCCTGGCACAGGGTGACGCCGAGAGCGACATCCGTATTGAGCACAGGGCCGATATCAAGACCAAGCGTGGCACGACAGGCATCAGCGACCTGAAGATGGCGATCGCGTAGAGAGGGTTCGATCGCAGCGTCGAGCAGCAAGCCAACGCGCTGCCGGTGCCTGGGCCGAAGCACCAGCTGCCCGGCGGCAAAGCGATCAAGCCCCCAACCCTCCACGTAAGAGATGCGCTCGTCGCTCCAGTAGAGGGCAGCCCCGTTCATCACATTGGGATGGGTCACCAAACAGCCGGAGGCTGCTGCAAGCAACCGTGCCCCTGGCAGCGCATCGCCCGCATACCCACCAAACTGACATCCAATCCCCGTGGGCACGATCATCAGTGTGGGGAAGACGGCAGCCATCACCTCACGCCTCGTCCTGAATCATCACCGCTTCGATCACCACCTGAGAGCCAGCGTCCGGCGAATCCATCAGAGACGTGATGGCCCAGCGAAGCGGCTCACCATGACCCTTGAGATGGTTCAGGATCCATGAACGCCATTGACAGGCGGGGGTGTCGGCAGGAATCGCCAGCTGCAGCTGAAGCGATGCAATCTTCACTTCTGATACTGACCGAACTGTGCTTCGTAGAGAGCATCCTCCTGACCAGCCATGACTTTGAGATCAGAGCGTGGATAACTCACACACAGCAGAGCAAAGCCGTCCTGGCGAAGCTCCTCCTTCACCCCCATGGCGTCGGGTTGATGCACAGTCCCCTCAAGGATGCGTGCGGCACAGGTCGTACACACCCCCGCACAACAAGAGCTGGGCACCGCGACTCCCGCAGCTTCAGCGGCTGAAAGCACGGTCTGATCAGCGCTGCACTGAAATTGATGAGACTGCCCATCCAGCTCAACACTGATGGCGAACGTTGCTGCCGTGGTGTCGCTCATCCGTCTGAAGATCTCCGTGGAGCCCGCATCCTCTCAGGACAACGGACGCTGACATTGATGCCACTGATCGGGATGAGGCGACACATACTCCGCTGGTCCGCGCGACGCCTGAGCCGTGAGCACGAAGTCAAAACTGATGGACACCCTCACGGATTCCTCATCCTGGTTTTCAGCGACACTGTGATCAAGGCGTGACGGAAAGATCACCAAAAGACCTGGTTCAGGATTGAACGTCCAGACCCGCTGATTCAGGGGGTGATGGTCCTGAATGGGCCCACCGAACCCAACGGCCAGCCCTGGAACAAGCTCATTGAGCTGGTGCTTGGCATGAAGACACAGTGATCCCTCGCGCCCCTCACCGTCGCCACTCAAGTACACAACGGCACTCACGTGAGCATTCGGATGGTGATGCCGACCCACCACCTGACCTGCGGTGCTGAGCACAGGCCAACAGCGTTGGAGGTGCAAGGCGATCTGGTCAAGATCAAAACCTGTGCGCTCCAGATACATCCAAACCCTCGCAATCACCTCATCTGCCAGGGATTGAAAGTCGTGATGTTGATGCAGTTGCCACACGCCATGGAGATCTCCGGTCCAGGCACAACCTGCATCGGGATTGTTGATCGCCTCGCCCTGCAGGCCCAGAAGCGTCTGCAGCTGGCGGGCCAGCGTTAAGGGATCCATCGCCATCCGCTCTGTGGCCACCACCGTTGGGAAAAGGGAGTGAATCTCCACAGGCAAAGGACAAAGAAACTCCAGCATCGGTCATGCTCAACGCTGGGGGATTCTTGGCAGACAACAAAAAAGCCGGCGCAGAGGCCGGCTTTGCAGAATTGCAAATCGCGCGAGTGGCGTTAGCCGACGGCAGCGGCACCGCCAGCGACTTCCAGAATTTCCTGAGTGATCGCGGCCTGACGGGCCTTGTTGTAATCCAGGGTCAACGTCTTGGCCAGAGCCTTGGCGTTGTCACTGGCATTGTTCATCGCCGTCATTCTGCTGGCGAGTTCGGAAGCAGCCGCCTCTTGAAGAGAGCGCAATACCTGATTTTGAAGGTATAGCGGCAGCAGAGCATTCAGCAGCTGATCTGGACTCTGCTCAAACACAATGTCAGAAGAAATCTCAGGTTGAGTGTTCGCCGGGGCAGTGCCGGATTCCACCCGTAGATCACCATCTTTGGTGGTGAGTCGGAAGATCTCGTCTTCAGAATCTGCGATGCCCTGAGGATCCAGAGGCAGAAGCGTTTGAACAACAGGCTTGCAGCTCACCAGATTGATGAACTTGGTGAAAATGATTTCCACCCGATCCGTGGTTTCAGAAAGAAATTCTGCGAACACTTCGTTCGCAACAGTTCCGGCTTCATCGGCCGTAGGAACCTGCTCAAGTCCTGTAAAGGTGGCTTGAATCGGGTAGCTGCGATTCGTGAAATAGCTGATCGCCTTACGGCCGATCAGCACGAGGTTCACCTTGTAGCCCTTGCCCTGAAGTTCAGCGAAGCGCTGTTCAGTCCGCTTGATGATGTTGGTGTTGTAACCACCGCACAAGCCCCGGTCGCCTGTCACAGCAACCAAGGTGATGGTTTCAAGCTCACGCTCTTCAAGCAGGGGTGCATCAGCATCTTCGAAGCGCATGCGTGCCTGAAGATTTTCCAGAAGCCGAGCCAGCCGATCCGCGAAGGGACGGCTGCGCAGCACCTGTTCCTGAGCACGGCGAACCTTGGCTGCCGCCACGAGACGCATGGCCTCGGTGATTTTCCGGGTGTTCTTGACTGATTTGATCCGATCGCGGATCTCTTTGAGATTTGCCATGCCTCAGGTCCTCAGTTGGCGGTCGCCAGCATGGTGGAGGTGACTTCAGCGATGGCCTCCTTGAGCATGGTTTCAGCCTCAGGGCTGAGAACTTTCTCGGTCTGGATCTTCTGAATGAACTCAGGCTTGTTGCTCTTGAGATATTCGCGAAGCTCCCGGGAGAACTGAACGACCTGATCCACGGGCACATCGTCGATCAGACCCTTCACGCCGGCGTAAACAACGGCGACTTGCTCAGCAAGGATCAGAGGACTGAACTGGGGCTGCTTGAGCAGCTCACGCAGGCGCTTACCGCGGCTGAGCTGCTTCTGGGTCGCAGCATCGAGATCGGAGGCGAACTGTGAGAAGGCGGCGAGTTCGTCGAACTGAGCCAACTCCAGCTTGAGCGTGCCAGCAATCTTCTTGATGGCCTTGGTTTGGGCTGCGCCACCAACACGGCTCACGGAAATACCCACGTTGATGGCAGGACGCAGGCCGGAGTTGAACAGATCAGAGCTCAAGAACACCTGACCATCGGTGATGGAAATCACGTTGGTTGGGATGTAAGCCGACACGTCACCCGCCTGGGTCTCAATGATGGGCAGTGCCGTCATCGAGCCTTTGCCCATGGCATCGGAGAGCTTCGCAGCACGCTCGAGAAGACGGCTGTGGCAGTAGAAAACATCTCCGGGATAAGCCTCACGACCGGGCGGGCGACGGAGCAGCAGAGACATCTGGCGGTAAGCCTGAGCTTGCTTGGAAAGATCGTCGTAAATCACCAGGGTTGCCTTGCCCTTGTACATGAAGTACTCGGCGATGGACGCACCGGTGTAGGGAGCCAGGTACTGGAGAGCAGCGGGTTCAGACGCATTCGCCGCAACGATCACTGTGTAATCGAGAGCTCCGCGCTCGCGAAGCACCTCGGTCACCTGAGCAACGGACGCAGCCTTCTGACCAACGGCGACGTAAACGCAAACCACGTCTTGATCCTTCTGGTTGAGGATCGTGTCAATCGCAATGGCGGTCTTACCGGTCTGACGGTCTCCGATGATCAACTCCCGCTGACCACGACCGATGGGAATCATCGCGTCAATGGCGGTGATGCCGGTCTGCATCGGTTCATGCACCGACTTCCGCTGAATGATCCCTGGGGCAGGAGATTCGATCAGGCGCGACTCCGAGGTGCCCAGATCACCTTTTCCATCAAGGGGAACACCGAGAGGATTAACGACACGTCCCAGAAGACCATCACCAACGGGAACGGACGCAATCTTGCCGGTGGCACGAACGGTGCTTCCTTCCTGAATACCCAGGCCTTCACCCATCAGCACAGCACCGACATTGTCGTCTTCGAGGTTGAGTGCAATGCCCTCGGTACCGTCTTCGAATTCGACAAGTTCTCCAGCCATCACTTGCTGAAGGCCGTAGACACGGGCGATGCCGTCACCCACTTGCAGGACGGAACCCACGTTGCTGACCGATACAGACTTGTCGTAGTCCTCGATCTGCTGTTTGAGGATGGCGCTGATCTCGTCGGGACGGATGGAAACCATGACGGGTAAACCCTGGAAAGGGGCGTGAGAGGAGGAGCGTTGAGGTGAAGTGAGGGGTGCTCAGCTCGCCTTCGCGAGCGAAAGCCCAAGGCGACGAACCTGACCGGAAAGACTGGCGTCAATAACCTGAGAACCGATCTTGATCACAAAGCCACCGATCAGACTGGTGTCGATGGTGAGATCGATCTCGATGGAATCGGTGCCGACCATGGACTGAACCTTGGCCGTGAGGGCTTTGGTCTGCTCTTCAGACAGTGCCTGAGCGCAGCGAACTTGGGCCAGGGAGATGTTGCGAGATTCGCGGAACAGCTCCAGGTAGCGACGCAGAACGGCATCAAGAGCAGTCAGACGCTGCCGATCTGCAAGAACCTTGAGAAGATTCATCAGTGAGGGCTTGATCTGATCTGCCAGAAGCTGCCCGAGGGCTTTTTTCTTGGCGTCAGGTTCAAGCACCGGCGAGGTCATGGCTTCGCGCAAGTCGGTGCTGGAGTCCCAGACCGCAAGGAGCTCCTTGCACTGGCCAGCAACTTCTTCGGCTTCACTGCGAGCGTCGGTGACTTGCAGAAGAGCTTCGGCGTAGGGGGTCGCCAGGGTGTTCAACAGTGGCATCAGGCGTCCTCCAGATTGCTGATGGAGGCATCGATCAGAAGGGATTGTCCCTCTGCATCAAGACGTCCAGGAAGTTCTGTCATGACCTTGTCGATGGCGGCAAGTGCAGCCTCTCGACGCAGTTGTTCAGTCAGGCGTGCACCTTCAGCATTCAGATCGGCCAGGGCATCCTGTTTGACAGCGGCCATCGCGGTGATGGTGCGCAGCTCACCATCCTTGCGGATGGCTTCAGCCCGGGCTTTGCCGTCGGCACGAATCTTTTCAGCCTTCTGCTGTGCAGCAGCCAGGTCCTCTTGAGCGCGAGCCAGATCACTGGTGGCCTGACGCAAACGGCCCTCGGAATCTTCGAGGTCCTTGAGAATTGCCTGGCGGCGCCGCTCAAGAATTCCTCCAAGGAAACCTTTCAGGAACCAGTACAGAACCCCGATCACAATGACGAGGTTGATGAGGTTGGTCTCGAAGAGGTTGAGGTTCAGACCGAACCCTCCCTCCGAGGCAAAGAGTGGAAGAGACATGGTCATGATCAGGCCGCCAGAAGTCTGTTGATGATCTGGGCACTGAGCTGATCCACCTGGCTCATGAGCTGAGCCTGGGCGGATTCTCGCTGGGTCTCGATCTCACGCCGTGCTTTTTCGCGGGTGCGATTGGCTTCGGTTTCCGCTTCGGCAAGAGCCTCGCGGTACAAACGATCAACTTCCTGTTCTGCCTCGACAATGGCGGCCTGAGCAGCCTGACGGGCACCACGCAGTTGATCTTGGAGATCGGCTTCCAGTCGATTGATTTGTTCAAGCTTTTGCTTGGCATCAGCACGACTGGTCGCGATGTAACCCTCGCGATCCTCCACGACCTTGCCGACCGGCCGGAAGAACAGGGAATTGAGCAAGAAGGTGAGGAGAACCACCTGAACCGCCATCAGCGGAAGGGTGGCATCGAGGTCAAAGAGACCTCCCTCCGGAACACCTGCTTCAGCGAGCAGAAGCCAGGTCATGGAAGGATGCGATTGGGTAAGTCAAATCAAGCGGATCAGCGGAAAGGGGTGACGGAAGAACAGTCACCCCGCAACCGAATCTGATCAGCTAGCGAAGGGGTTGGCGAACAGAAGAACCAGTGCCACAACGAGGCCATAGATAGTCAGAGCTTCCATGAAGGCCAGGGAAAGCAGCAGGGTTCCGCGGATCTTGCCTTCAGCTTCAGGCTGGCGGGCGATGCCTTCCACAGCCTGACCGGCTGCGGTGCCCTGGCCGATACCAGGGCCGATGGCGGCGAGACCCACCGCGAGGGCGGCGGCCAGAACGGAAGCGGCGGAGGTCAGATCACTCATTGGTGGAAAGCGGTTGGAGTTGCGCAGGATGAGCGCGGAAAAGGCAGGACGCGCCCGGGACACCCTCACGTTGGAGGGCGGGCCCGGTTCCACCCGGACCTGCGCGCGAAGTGTTTAGCAGATCACGGGGGACCTGCGAAAGGAACGAAGAGACCTAGTGGGCCTCTTCGTGGACAGCCTCGCCGATGTAATTCGCGGCGAGAGTGGCAAAGATCAGAGCCTGGATGGCACTGGTGAAAAGTCCGAGGAACATGGCTGGAAGAGGGACCAGCACGGGCACGAGGAACGCGAGGACAGCAACCACGAGTTCGTCAGCAAGGATGTTTCCGAAAAGACGGAACGAGAGCGACAGAGGCTTCGTGAAATCCTCAATGATCTTGAACGGGAGCATGATCGGAGTGGGCTCCACGTAGTACTCGAAATAGCGCAGGCCCTTGCGGCTCAAACCTGCATAGAAGTAGGAGAGAGACACCAGCAGAGCCATCGCCACGGTGGTGTTGATGTCTGCGGTGGGAGCACCGAGCTCTCCATTAGGAAGCTCGACCAGACGCCAGGGGATCAAAGCACCTCCCCAGTTGCACACGAAGATGAACAGGAACAAGGTGCCGACGAAAGGCAGCCAGTCTCTGTAAGCCTTCTCTCCGATCTGTTCCCGTGCGAGCTCTCGAAGGTAATCCCAGAGGTACTCCAGCAGGTTCTGAACGCCTTTGGGATCGCGCTCCATCTTGCGGGTTCCGCTCACAACGAGCAGAAGCAGCAAGCCGATCACGACCCAAGAGCTGAGGAAAACCTGGCCATGCAGGTTCAGATTGCCGATCTGCCAGTAGAGGTGCTGACCGACTTCGAGTTCGGCAAAGGGCAGATTGAGAAGCGACGGAACCATGACGGTGATGAGTGCGCGAATTCAGGCGTCGATGACGGTCTGAAGAATCAATGCGGGCTTGTAAAGAAGAAAACCGATGAAGGCCGGGAGGAGCTCAAGCTGGGGAAGTTTTGCCGATGCCACGATCAGGAGCATGGGCACCACCAGCTGAAATCGCCCGACCTGACGGGAACCTCCGCCGAGCCTGGCCACGCTGCGGGCGAGTAAGCGCAGGTACAGAAGACCAGCACAGGAGCCCACCAGCAGGCTGCGGGCCACTAGAGCATCGAATCGAACGAGCGCAACCAGAGCTGCGACGAGAGACACGATGAGAGTGGCCAGCATCAAGCGTCGTTGAAGCCTGGCGAACTCCTCCATACCCGAATCAGTCGCAACAGATGCTGCATCTGATTCGATCGGAGTGGTAGCCAGCAAACAACGCCTGAGAAAGCGCGCGGAATCTATCACGCGTTTTCCCCGCCCCCTCCTGCCTCGGCAATGGGTAAGAGCAGACGACGCTCGATCAGAGTCCTTGCGACATCAGCGATCCAGGGACCAAGACCGAGCTCTCCAAGGCAATGATCGGGTTGATTGTCAACGGCCTCGAGCAGCTGCTTTTCCTCAGCAGACAGCGCGATCGGCTCAAGATCAGGCCCCAGCAGACTGGATGAAGGCCAACCCCATAGACAGGACTGGCGGCGGGTCCGCGTTCTTAACAACTCCCCATCCTTGGCCCAGCTCCGATTCTGAATCGGCTTACGGGCAACAAAAAACTCGAAATGGCTGATGTCCGTGTCGAGGTCCTCGACCAGGAACCACTGATCCTTGATCGGAAGCTCCTGAGCCCTGGCGAGAAGATCGCCGGTCAGAAGTCGAGACGGATCCCAGACCGAAGGATTGGAGAAACCAACGAAAGACAACCCTGAGGCCTCAATCAGCGCAAACAGCGATTCGAGGTCATAACTGCTCTCCTGGGGATGCAGGTACATGTCGGCGAAGTTGGCGTCAGCGGCGGTGTCGATCAACCAGCGCTGTTCGTGGTTGCGGCGAAGTCGATTGGAGTCAGGCAGCACATCAAACAGCTCTCGCCCAAGGCGCAGAGCCTCACTGTCCTGTCCTACGCCCAGCCTGGTCAGGGCCTTCTGCGTGCGATGGATCTCCCAACGCCCAGCGTTCGCATAAAGGAAAAGATGCATCAAGCCGTCGTCGGCCAGCAGCGCAGCAAGCGCCTTGAGACCGGCCAAAGGCTCGCGTAGATGGTGCAGAACACCAACGGAATTGATGTAGTCGAACGGACCCTCGCCATTGAGATCCAGCAGGCTCCGTTCTTCCTGACGCAGTGATCGAACCTGCTGCGCGCCTCCGGAGCGATTCAATCGTTCTCTGGCCAGATCCAGGGCACCGGCGCTGATATCAACAGCGAGCACGTCGGCTCCAGGATTGAGGTGACAGAGATAATCGGTGCTGACACCTGTGCCACAGCCCGCATCAAGAATGCGGGGAGGCGACGCTGCGTGATCAAGAGCAGGGATCGCTCCCCTCACGGCAGCATTAACGCTTTCCAGGCACCATCGCCAGTTGTAACCGGGTGGTGGGCCATCCTGAAGAGGATCGCCCGGATAGGGAAAACGATCGTAGAAATCACTCACCACTGGGGTGGCGGCATCGGTTGGGTTTGGGTTCATCAGCAGCTGGCTCAAGGGGCCGATCAGCTTGCGATGGAGCATTTCATGGGCCGTCGCCAGCCGTCACTGCTGACAACAACCCCTGCAAACATTTGTTCATGACAGGCGAGGAGCTCTTGGCATGAGCCGTAACCTGACCGGATCCGGCTTGCTTCCGTAGATGACTGTGACCGCCAGCAGCGGCAGCCCCAGGGTCTCCCCCCAGCTGTACGACACACTGCCGCTCTCCAGCGTTCGCAAGGCAGAGCAGCAGGATCGTTTCCCCGACGGAGGGGAGCTGGACTCGCTCATCACGTTTTTCCGCAGCGGCAACGACAGGATCGAGGCCTCGCGAATCATTGCGGCCAACGCCGAGTCCATCGTGGCTCGCGCCGCCAACAGAATTTTCGTGGGCGGCACACCCCTGTCCTTCCTTGAGAGCCCTCTCACAACAGGTGAGGAGAGGACGGATGGTGACCGAACACCTTTGGCTGCTGATCAGGTCGCCTTTCAGCAATCGGTCCGCACCTTCACGGGAGACAGCGGAACAGCCAAGCGGGGTAATTTTCTCACCAGGCTCCTGAACGGAACAAGCAGCGATGCCGATGTTCGTGTGGTGCTTCCCACTGGCTTCAACGCCATCAGTGTGGCCAAATACGGTCCGGCCTTCATGCGCAAATCCGTGCGCGATATGGGCTGGTTTCTCCGTTATGTCGGCTATGCCCTGGTTGCCGGAGATCCGAGCATTCTCTCGGTGAACACGCGAGGACTTCGCGACATTCTTCTCAAGAACTGCTCGTTGACAGCGACCAATGTGGCGCTGCAGGAGATGCGTGCCGCTTCCGCACAACTGCTTCGGGAACTACCAGAAGCACGGCGCCTCACAATCGACTGCTTCAACGTTCTTCTCCAGGAGCTGGCCGTCGCTACTCCCTCGACACGGCAAAAACCTGGTAGTGCTGTGCGTCAGGGCCTGCAGCTGCCGGCGATCTATGCCCTGGCCGCTGAGTCGGCCCAGCGCTTTGAAATGCGACCTGGTCTCTCCGGTGCCGAAAAATCGGAGGTCGTGAAAGCCGCGTATCGCCAGGTTTTTGAGAGAGACATCGCCAAGGGCTACTCCCAAACGCCTTGCGCTGCAGAAGCGAGCCAGCTCGTGCAAGGAAAAATTTCCATGCGCGAGTTCATTCGCGCTCTCGGCAAGAGCAAGGAATATCGGACTCAGTTCTACGGACGGTTTGTCAACAGTCGTGTGGTCGAACTGGCCTATCGCCATTTCCTTGGCCGTGGCATCAGTTCCCTTGAGGAATTCCGCAAAGCCTTCTCGATTGTGAGCCAGCAAGGCCTCAACGGATTGATTGATGTGCTCGTGAATGGCAGTGAGTACGCCCAAACGTTTGGGGAGGAAACCGTTCCCTACCTGCGCGATCTCGGCGAGGAAGCCCAGGAAAGTGCCGGTTGGGGATCCAACCGCCGTCTGTTCCGTTTCAGTGCACCCTTCGAAGGGGCTCCTCAATACATCACCCTTTATGCGTCTTATCGCCAGCCGTTCGCAGATCAGCATGTGTACGGCGGTGGCAATGATCCGGTGGGCAATCAATACGGCGCGATCTTCCCCTCCGCGACGGCATCAGTCGCGACACGACCAGCGCCCTTCGGCTACGACACCCGCCGCCTGCTGGTCAGCAATGGCATGGCCCAGCCCGGTCAGATGGACAGTCCTCAGTTCCGGGGAAGCCGTCCCCGCAAGGTCGGACCGAGAGTGTTGCGTCTCCAGCAGATCGCAACCGGTGGCGCCGCCACACCACGCCGAGGCGGCCAGCCCAGCATTCGCAACACGGAATCGTCCACCCAGGCTGTGATCAAAGCGGTCTATGTGCAGGTTCTCGGAACAGCCGGCTACGCAGGAGAGCGACTCAGCTCCGAAGAAGCGCGACTCGAAAACGGAGACATCAGCCTGCGCGACTTTGTGCGTTCCGTGGCACGCTCTCAAGCGTTCCGCCGTCGCTATTGGGAGGGTCTCTACATCACGAAGGCCATCGAAGTGATGCATCGCAGACTTCTTGGACGACCCACGTTTGGTCGCTGGGAGATTGATGCACTGTTCGATACCGCCGCCCGCCATGGCTTCTACGGTCTCGTTGATGCATTGATCGATGGGCAGGATTACAAGGATTGCTTCGGTGAGGACACTGTCCCTTACGAGCGATTCATCACGCCGGCAGATCTGAACACCCGCCGGGCTCCCGCCCTGAGACGTCCCATTGATGTCACCGCCGTCGTTGACCTGGCCATGGGTCGTCGTCCCGATTCGGTTCGTAACGACCGCCTGCGCACCACCAGCGATCTCACAACCCGGAACCTGACGGGTGAAACGCAGACCGCTGCTGGTCAGTGGCGCGTTGATGTGAGCTCCATGCCAGCGTCCAAGTGGACGCCACTGCTGCGTCGTCGCCCACAGCGGAGCTCGACGTCATCAGGCTCTGTGCAAGACGTGGCCAACACGTGGAGCCGCACGCTCGACTCACGCTTCACCCGAACGATCCAAAAGGACCAGGGAAAGATTGGGCTCATAGCGGCTTTGCAGGTGGGGAACGCGCTGGGCTTCCAGCGGCGCCCCGGACTGCCTGCCAAGCTCTCGCTCCCTGTCAATCCAAGCGAATCAGAGCTGAGAGAAGCTGCTGACGCCACCTATCGGCAGCTCCTCAACCGCGTGCCTTTGGAAAGCGAACGGCTGATTACGAGCGAATCCCAACTGCGCGATGGCCAAATCGACCTCGAAGGCTTCGTGGCAGCAGTCGCCACCAGTGATGCCTTCATGGAAAGACTTTCCAAAATGGCGCCCTTACGCGCTGCCACCGCAGCGGCAATGGCGCTTGTTGGTCGGGCATCCACTCCGGCAGAAACGAGTCGCTTCCTGATCGTGCGAGCGGAATCAGGGCAATGTGCAGCTGTTCAGGAGTTGCTGGATCTTCGTTCCAACCTCGGATTCGAGTCTTCCGAGGTTCCTGGGCTCCAAGGCTTGAGTTCACAGCCAGGCGTAGCCCAGCCAACCCTGACCCGCACAGCATCCCTCTACAGCGGTAACGCTGGACTCACACCTCCACCCAGCCAACCGTTGTGATCAAATCAATGCTGGCATATCACGCCTAATTACCAATTACAACAACTCGCAATTCGCAGAGCCAGCGGTATGTCAATCGCTGGCTTTTTTATGCCTGATTATCAAACAACTAGCCCAGGAATGAAGATCTGTTACCAGCATCAAACCCTGCCTAGCAGTTGTCTGAGAATCAGTCGTGATCAGCCTCACCTTCTCTGGTGAAGCCCGACGGCATCCCCGAAGGTCAACAGATACAACATCTGAAGGCCTTCAAGCTCGAATCTCCACGGTTCGAGCACCTGCGGCCCTTAAGCTGCTGTCCGATCTCCGTCGAGATCACCACCACCACACACCGGATATCGGTCTCCTACGGGCGGCCGCTTGCTTCGAGGTAGAACTGCATGAGCATCGTCTCCAACTCGATCATCAACGCGGACGCCGAAGCCCGCTATCTCAGTCCAGGAGAACTGGACCAGATCAAGGCTTTCGTCAGCGGCGGCCAGCGTCGGCTGCGCGTCGCTCAGGTTCTCAGCGAGAGTCGCGAGCGCATCGTCAAGACAGCTGGTGGCCAGCTGTTTCAGAAGCGGCCTGACGTGATCTCCCCCGGCGGCAATGCCTACGGCGAGGAAATGACCGCAACCTGTCTTCGTGACATGGATTACTACCTGCGCCTCGTCACCTACGGGGTCGTCGCAGGTGACGTGACCCCGATCGAAGAAATCGGAGTAATCGGCGCTCGCGAGCTCTATCGCTCCCTGGGTACTCCCCTTGAAGCCATGGCTGAAGCGGTCCGTGAAATGAAGACTGTCGCCATGGGCATTCTCAGTGGAGCCGACGCCGAAGAGGCAGGCTTCTACTTCGATTACGTGGTCGGCGCCCTCGCCTGAATCACCGGACTTCACGCCCCTTTCCGTCACTCCTGATCCATGCAAGACGCGATCACCAACGTCATCAACAAGTCAGATGTCCAGGGTCTTTACCTGGACACCACATCCATGAGCAGCCTTGAGGGCTATTTCGCCAGTGGTGAGCTGCGCGTTAAAGCTGCTGCCACCATCAGCGCCAATGCGTCCTCGATCATTCGTGATGCTGTAGCGAAAGCCCTGCTGTATTCGGACATCACCCGTCCGGGCGGCAACATGTACACCACCCGTCGCTATGCAGCCTGCATCCGCGATCTGGACTACTACCTGCGTTATTCCACCTACGCCATGCTGGCTGGTGATACCTCCATCCTCGATGAGCGGGTGCTGAACGGTCTCAAAGAGACCTACAACTCCCTCGGCGTGCCCATCGGTGCCACTGTTCAGGCCATTCAGGCCATGAAAGAAGTAACCGCTTCCCTCGTCGGCCCCGATGCAGGAAAGGAAATGGGTGTCTACTTCGACTACATCTGTTCCGGTCTCGGCAACTGAGGCCCATGCGGTTGTTCAAAGTCACAGCCTGTATTCCGAGTCCTGAAAAGGTTCGGACCCAGCGCGAATTACAGAACACCTTCTTCACCAAGTGGGTCCCCTACGACAGCTGGTTCGCTGAACAGCAGCGAATCCAGAAACAAGGAGGTCGGATCATCAAGGTTGAGCTCTGCACTGGCTCACGCCAAGTGAATGTTGGGAACTGAAGTACTCATCAGATCTTGCAAGCCCGGCTCAAAGCCGGGTTTTTTTATGACCGATCCCTTGGCAAATCCTGATGGAGGCGGCTGAATACACTCACTCCTGTTTGCACTCTTGAGCAGCCCGTCAGTGATATCTAGGAGGAGTCGATCCTCGCGGTCGGGCACCGAGAGGAGTCGACCGAATCCAGACCAAGACTTGAAGCCGTTCTGGGAACGTCACCTCCCCCTCGATTGGTCCCTGTGGCCTGCTGAAGCGAGACTCTTGCTAACTCTGACAGCAATCTGGAGTCTCGCTGGCCTGTTGCTGCTGGCCTCGGCCAGCTGGTGGGTTGCTGTGCGCGAGCAGGGCGAAGGGGCTTATTACCTCAAACGGCAACTGGTATGGATGGCCGCGAGTTGGAGTCTGATGGCGTTCACGGCATCCACCAATCTCAGGCGCTGGCTGAAGCTGGCCGGACCCGCCCTCTGGATTGGATGCCTGCTTATTGCGGCCACCCTGGTCATGGGTACAACGGTGAATGGTGCCAGTCGTTGGCTCGTGATCGGTCCGATCCAGATCCAACCATCCGAGCTCGTGAAACCATTTGTGGTCCTGCAAGCCGCCAACCTTTTCGCACACTGGAAACGCACCGGATTGGATCAGAAGCTGTTGTGGCTCAGCAGTTTTTCGGTGTTGATTCTGCTGATTCTCAAACAACCCAACCTGAGCACTGCGGCCCTCAGTGGCCTGCTGATCTGGTTGATGGCCTTTTCCGCGGGTCTTCCCCTGGTTCTGCTGTTCGGAACAGCCATCGCAGGTGGATTCCTGGGAACAGCAAGCATCCTGATCAACGAATACCAAAGGCTGAGGGTGATTTCCTTCCTGAACCCTTGGCAAGACCCCCAGGGTGATGGCTATCAGCTGATCCAGAGCCTCCTAGCGATTGGATCAGGGGGTTTGTTCGGTCAGGGATTCGGTCTTTCCACTCAAAAATTGCAGTATCTGCCCATTCAGAGCACGGACTTCATCTTTGCTGTCTACGCAGAGGAATTCGGACTCGTGGGCTCGCTGCTTCTGCTGCTCTTCCTGATGCTGATCGGCTACCTGGGCCTGCGCGTTGCGCTGCGTTGCCGCAGTAACCAGGCACGGCTGGTCGCCATTGGTTGTTCCACAATTTTGGTGGGCCAGTCGATCATGAATGTGGCTGTGGCGTCCGGAGCCATGCCAACAACAGGACTTCCTCTTCCCCTCATGAGTTATGGGGGAAACTCCCTGCTGTCCAGCCTCATGATCGTTGGGCTGCTCATCCGTTGTTCGTTGGAATCAAGCGGGCTCATTGGAGGTCCTGGCCAAAAGAGACAGGCCAGATCGGCTCAGCGGCTCCGATCCTCAAGTCGATAGGCTTGATCGCAGACATCTCCGGGCGCCCGGCACGACCATCGCCTTCCTCGACCTAGCTCTCTCCGATCTGGCGCGAAGCGGAGAGCAGATGCTGAATAACACCCTGCTCCAACCAAGCCCTCTCAGTCTGGGCGTGGTTCTGCTTGGTGGCGCCCTCACCAGTCTCGGTCCTTGCTCTCTTTCTCTTCTTCCGATCACCCTTGCTTACCTGGCTGGTTTTGAAGGTCGCCAGTCCCCCTGGCAACGCAGCCTGGCCTTTTCTGCTGGCATCGTCACCTCGCTGGTGATTCTGGGAAGTTTGAGCGGTCTTCTCGGAGGCATTTACGGCCAGGTGCCAGGACTGATCCCCACGCTGGTGGCCTGTCTGGCCGTCGTAATGGGCCTCAATCTGCTGGGTGTGATTCGAATTCCTCTGCCTGCAGGCCCTGATCCCAAGGCCTGGAGCACTCGGGTACCGGCCCCTCTGGCCCCTCTGGCGGCGGGGCTTGCCTTCGGATTGGCGTCCTCGCCCTGCACAACCCCGATTCTCGCCGTTCTGCTCGGCTGGATCGCGAGCACAGGCAATGTTGTTGTCGGCATTCTCTTCCTCAGCAGCTTCGGGATTGGCCAGGTGCTGCCTTTGCTGTTGGCAGGAAGCATGGCCGCCTCCTTGCCGAAATTGATGGCACTCCGCTCTGTGAGCCAATGGATTCCAAGCATTAGCGGAGCCGTCCTGATCACCGTTGGATCGCTCACGCTGCTTGCACAACTGGTCTGACGATGCGCATTCTCAATCGTCTTCTGGCAATTCTTTCTGATCTTCGTCTCGCCATCGCGCTGCTGCTGATCATCGCCGTGGCCAGTGGGGTTGGAACGATCCTTCCTCAGCAAGAAGCACCTGAGCTGTACCTGGAGCGCTTCAATTCCGATCCATGGCTCGGTTTGATCAACGGGGAGCAGATGCTCTCACTTCAGCTGGATCACCTCTACTCAAGTGTGTGGTTTCTGCTCCTGCTGGCCTGGCTCGGCTTGGCCCTGACGCTTTGCAGTTGGCGCAGGCAGTGGCCTGCTCTGCAGGCAGCGATGCGTTGGATTGACTACACACGCCCGCGTCAGCTGAGCAAACTGGCCCTGGCCGAGACAGTGACCTGTGCAAGCAGTGATGACGCAGTCGCCTGCCTTGCCTCAGAACTGAAATCAGAGGGCTGGCAGGTCAGGCAGCATCAGGATCGCCTGGCAGCTCGCCGCGGCGTTGTGGGACGGGTCGGGCCTCTGCTGGTTCACACAGGCCTGGTGTTCTTGCTGATCGGCGCCGCCTGGGGAGCGCTCTCCGGTCAGCGTCTGGAACGTTTTCTGGCACCAGGTCGATCTCTCGATCTGCTCGATCCAGCAGGCGCCAATCGCCTGAGTCTGACCCTTGAGCGATTTTCGATCACGCGTGACCCTGCTGGACGTCCCGAACAGTTCCAATCCACGCTGACCCTGTCCCCACCGGGGAAGGAAGAAGAACTCCGCACGATCAGCGTGAATCATCCCCTTCGATACCAGGGCATGACGGTGTATCAAGCAGACTGGTCCTTGGCGGCAATCACGGTGCAGATCGGCAGGAGTCCGATGCTGCAGCTCCCCCTCAGCACCTTTCCGGAGCTGGGAGATCAGATCTGGGGACTCGTTCTGCCCACACGTCCGGACGGCAGTGAACCCGTGTTTCTGAGCACCAGCAGTGAACAGGGTCCAGTTCAGGTCTTTGACTCGGACGGTGGACTGCTCACCAATCTGAGACCCGGAGGCGAAGGAGCAGAGGTGAGAGGTTTACCCCTGAAGGTGATCGACATCCTTCCAGCAAGTGGGCTACTGCTCAAACGCGACCCCGGCGTTCCCCTGGTCTATGCCGGCTTTGCCATCACACTCCTGGGAGGAGCGCTCAGCATGATTGCGACCCGTCAGATCTGGGTCATCAGTGACAACGAGCATCAGCGCCTGCACATCGGCGGACTTTGTAATCGCAATCTGCTGGGCTTCGCTGCAGAACTGCCTCAGCTGATCAGCAAGCTTGACGTGTCCCATGACTGACCCGCACCACGGTGTGAACATTGCCTCTGGGATGGAAGTCAGCCTCGAGCTGCATCCAAACCGGATCGCAGGCTGACACCAGATCATCCAGGATCCGGTTGGCCACCTCTTCATGGGAGATGGTGCGATCGCGGTAACTATTCACGTACAGCTTGATCGCCTTCAGCTCCACAACGCGTGGGCCGGGTTGGTAAAGAAGACGCAAGACGGCGAAATCTGGATATCCCGAAAAGGGACAAAGACAGGTGAATTCAGGCAACTCAATCGAGACCTCGTAGGGCCGTCCCGGCCGAGGGTTGTCGAAACAGATCAACTGGGCTTCAGCAATCGCACGCTCGCCGTAGAGAGGAGTGCGGGTCATTTCTGCAGGGGAAGCGCTCATTGCAGGCAGCAGACGCAACGGTTTGTAAAAAACCTAATTCCCGACGGGAAAGCCCCAAACCCCTCAGGGCACCACATTCACCGAATCTCTTCCAAACAAAACCAGCAAAATGTCCACCATGAGCAGCACTTTCGGTGTAGAACGTTCTCGAAGGACAAAACGTTGAGCTCAGGTGATGGTCATGCTTCACCTTTCCAGCCGGAAGTAGCCACTCGCGCGGCGAAGCAACGCTCCTTCCCACGAAGCGGCCCCGATTCGCAATCGGGACACCCCCCACCCCTTCGAGGCTCACCTCATGACCACCCTTCAACGCACGTACCGAGGCATCGCGTACGACCCTGCGCAACACGAACGCTTGAGCGACCAACAGGTCGACCACACCTACCGCGGCACTCACTACGAGTCACCCCTGCGCCATCAGGCCGCAGAGAGCGGCACCGTCGAGCTGCACTATCGCGGCAACGTCTATCGACACAGACAGCAACTCGCCCAGTCCTAATTCGGTATCAAATCGAACAACGAGCGACTCAGGGACTTGCCGTAATGGTCTTGTAATCGATGCGCCTTTTATGGATCTCCGCTTGCTGGCAGACGGCCTTTCCTACCGATTGACCCCCGCCAGCGTTCACGGAATTCTTTGGCTCCAGACCCATTTCGAGTCCAAGCACTGGGAGCTTCTGGCTGACGGTCGGGTGACTGTGTCCCGTACGGATGCCGAAGAGCTCCGGCAGGACGCCACCGCGGCAGGGTTAGATGTCAATACTCTTCCAACCCTTTCGCCGTCTCTTTGAGATCCGGCCTCATTCACACTGATTGCCTCAAGTCTTTGTCATGAAAAAAGTCGAAGCGATTATTCGCCCGTTCAAGCTGGAAGATGTGAAGCTCGCTCTGGTGAATGCCGGAATTGTCGGCATGACTGTGAGTGAAGTGAGGGGATTCGGGCGTCAGAAAGGCCAGGTGGAGCGCTATCGCGGATCCGAGTTCACTGTTGAATTTCTGCAGAAGCTCAAGGTCGAAGTGGTCGTTGATGACGCCAGGGTGGACACGGTGGTGACCGCCATTGCCGAAGCAGCAAAAACAGGCGAAATCGGCGATGGAAAGATCTTCATTTCAGCCGTCGATACTGTGGTTCGAATTCGCACTGGCGATCGCGATGGCGCTGCACTCTGACGACGGGTTCAACGGTTGATCGTTGCCGTCACCACCCCCTCGATCACCGCGTTGGGGACCGAGGGTTCACCCTTCCCGCTGAGCCACAACAGATATTCGTGATTTCCAGCGGGTCCAGTGATCGGTGACCCCACCAATCCCTGAGCCCGCCAGTCCAGACCCTGACCTGCCGCAATCACTGTTGCAATCGCATCGACATGGGCCGCTGGGTCGCGGACTACGCCGCCTTTCCCGACACGATCACGCCCCACCTCGAACTGCGGCTTCACCAGCAGCACCGCCTCACAGTCGCAGCACCGACCACCCTTGTCATCCAACTGCAGCAAGCCGGAGAGGGCCGGAAGCACGAGTTGGAGGGAGATGAATGACACATCAGCAACGGCCAATGAGGGCCTTGGATCCTGTTCAGCGAAAAGCTCCTCAGGGATCAGGCGGCGCAAATTGGTGCGCTCCTTCAACACCACCCGTTCATCGGTGCGGAGGCTCCAGGCGGTTTGCCCGTACCCCACATCGATGCCATACACCCGGCGGGCTCCGTGCTGGAGCAAGCAATCAGTGAAACCACCGGTTGAAATGCCGCCGTCAAGACACACACGCCCCTTGATCTCAATGGGAAAAGACTGCAGTGCAGCAAGCAGTTTCTCCCCGCCTCGTGAAACGAATCGAGGCGGTTGCTCCACGCGAACAACGGTATCTTCAGCGACCTCATAACCAGGCTTCTCCAGGCGCTGCCCATGGCGATCACGCACCTTCCCCGCACGGATCAGCTGTTGAGCCTGCTGACGGGATGCCGCCAGGCCCAACGTCAGCAGATGCAGATCCAGACGTTGTTTTCGGGTCACAGCTTCATAAAAGCAGAGTTGAAATCCGAACAAAGACAAGGTGTTCACCTATGAACACCTTGATTTCCAGGAGGATCATCTCGAGCCGCCTCACGGACATGTCCGCCAAGCAGCCCTCCCATTCACGCTGCCGAAACAACAGGAACGTTCTGGAGCTCCTCCATCCAGGAACTTTCGTCACGATTGACAATCATCCCAATGATCTGCCCCCCTTCCAGGTGATCGAATGCCGCGGAGGCGTGTGCCGGGTCCGTCAGCAATCCTGGGGTCAGCACGTGCAGTGGGAGGTCGAGCACCGTCGCCTGCGTTCGGCTTGAACCACCCCGTCGCCGTATGGTCATGGATTGACCGTTCGTCTGCGAGCCCTTGATCGAGCGCTACACCCTGCCCGAGATGGGCGCGATCTGGACCGACCGTGCCAAGTATCAAAGTTGGCTCGATGTCGAAGTCGCTGCCTGTGAAGCCAACTGCTCGCTAGGGCGCGTCCCGGAGCCTGCGATGGAGGACATCCGCAACAAGGCGGCCTTCGAACCGGAAAGGATCCTCGAGATCGAGGCCGAGGTGCGCCATGACGTGATCGCGTTCCTCACCAACGTGAATGAGCATGTGGGGGATGCAGGGCGCTACATCCATGTGGGAATGACCAGCAGTGATGTGCTGGACACAGGCTTGGCGCTTCAACTCAAGGCCTCGGTGGCGCTGTTGAGACAGGAACTGATGGCCCTAGATCAGGCCATTGCAGACCTGGCGAAAGCGCACAAGGGCACAGTGATGATCGGCCGCTCCCATGCCATCCATGGCGAACCGATCACCTTCGGCTTCAAGCTTGCAGGATGGTTGGCGGAAACCCGTCGCAACGCAGAGCGCCTCGAACGTCTCGAACGGGATGTGGCCGTGGGCCAGGTGAGTGGCGCCATGGGCACCTACGCCAACACCGATCCGGACGTGGAGCGACTGACCTGTGAACGTCTTGGCCTGGCCCCCGACACCGCCAGCACGCAGGTGATCTCAAGGGATCGTCACGCGGATTACATCCAGACCCTCGCGCTTGTGGGAGCAAGCCTCGACCGCTTTGCCACGGAGATCCGCAATCTCCAGCGCACTGACGTGCTCGAAGTGGAAGAAAGCTTTGCCAAGGGCCAGAAAGGCAGTTCGGCCATGCCCCATAAACGCAATCCGATCCGCAGTGAGCGCATCAGCGGCCTGGCCCGGGTGCTGCGCAGCTATGTCGTCGCTGCCCTTGAGAATGTCGCTCTGTGGCATGAACGGGACATCAGCCACAGCTCCACGGAACGGATGATGCTTCCGGACTGTTCGGTCACGCTGCATTTCATGCTCAGGGAGATGACGGCTGTGGTGGCCGGTCTGGGCGTCTACCCGGACAACATGCGCCGCAACATGAATGTTTATGGGGGTGTGGTGTTCAGCCAGCGGGTTCTGCTCGGCCTCGTCGATGCCGGGATGAGCCGGGAGGACGCCTACCGAGTGGTGCAGAGAAACGCCCACAGCGCCTGGAATACTGATGGTGGTGATTTCCGCAGCAACCTCGCCGGCGATCCTGAGGTCACGGCAAAACTCAGCAGTCAACAGCTTGAAGACTGCTTCAGCACGGAGCTACATCAAGCCAACCTCGGTGTGATCTGGGAGCGGCTCAAGCTCTGATGCACGTCTGATGCACTGACAGCACCCATGTTCTGGACCCCCTACGCAGACTGGATCTATGTGGTGGTGAGCGTCAGCGGAATGCTGCTGATCATTGCCCTTGTGTTGAGGCCCCCCTCGAACCCATGACGAACGCGACGCGCACCGAACACGACAGCATGGGCCCCGTGCATGTGCCGGAGCAGGCGCTCTGGGGGGCGCAAACCCAGCGCTCCCTTCAGAATTTCGCCATTGCCGAGGACCGGATCCCCACCCCCCTGATTCACGCACTCGCTCGCATCAAGCAGGCAGCGGCGATCGTGAATGCGCGACACGGTCTGATCAGCAACGACCAGCGTGACCTGATTGTTGAAGCCGCGGCCGCCATTGCCGAGGGGCACCACGATGCTCAGTTTCCTTTGAGGGTCTGGCAGACCGGCAGTGGCACGCAGACCAACATGAACCTCAATGAGGTGATCAGCAACCTGGCATCACGGCAGGCGGGGGAAGCTCTCGGCAGCCATCGGCCCATCCATCCGAATGACCACGTCAACCGTTCCCAATCCACCAACGACGCCTTCCCTGCGGCCATCCATGTGGCAACCGCTGAAGCGATCAGCCGCCGCCTTCAACCGGAACTGCAGCAGCTGAAAGAAGCCTTTGCCGCCAAAGCAGAGGCCTGGAGCTCCATCGTGAAGATCGGCCGCACCCACCTTCAGGATGCGGTTCCGCTCACCCTCGGCCAGGAAGCGTCTGCCTGGAAGGAACAGATCGGAACGGCCGCTCAGCGCATCGACACCAGCCTGGAGGAAATCCTGCCTCTGCCCTTGGGAGGGACAGCCGTTGGAACGGGTCTCAACGCCCCCAGAGGCTTTTCCGTGGAAGCAGCAGCGGAGCTCAAACGCCTCACAGGCCTTCCGTTTACGACTGCCCCCAACAAGTTCGCTGTAATGGCCAGCCATGACGGGCTGGTCAACACGATGGGACAGCTCAGGCTTCTGGCCGTCAGCCTGCTCAAGATTGCCAATGACATCCGCCTGCTCGCCTGTGGGCCCAGAGCCGGTCTCGCGGAACTGCATCTTCCAGAGAATGAACCTGGAAGTTCGATCATGCCGGGCAAGGTGAATCCAACCCAGTGCGAAGCGATGGCGATGGTCTGCACCCAGGTGATCGGCCTCGATGCTGCGGTGGCCATGGCCGGTGCGGGTGGCCATCTGCAGATGAATGTGTACAAACCCCTGATCGGCTTCAACCTGCTGCAGGCCATCACCCTGCTCACCGATGCCTGTCACTGTTTCCGGGTCGCAATGGTTGAAGGGATCGAACCCAACCGCGCCCGCATCCAACGGGATGTGGAGCAGTCCCTGATGCTCGTCACCCCGCTCACCCCGGTGATTGGGTACGACAAAGCGAGCAGAATTGCCAAGTACGCGCACGACCAGGGAATGGACCTGAAAAGCGCTGCTCTGGACCTGGGTTATGTGAGCGCTGAAGAGTTCGATCGCGTCGTCGACCCTGCAGTCATGGCGGCTCAACAGGGCTGAGAGACTTTCATCAAATGGTCAGGCAGCCCTCTCGGTTGCCGGATTCAACGACTCTGATTCCGCCGCTGCAGCCTTGAGCAAATCATCCGCTTCCGCCACAGGGAAGCGATTGATCGCTTTCAGCGCCTGACGGGCATGGCTGCGAAGCTGCTCACTGATCGCCTCGCAGTAGGGAACCTGCGCCAGCAGATCAATGGTGCGTCGCATGATCCGCACCACATCGCCCTCATCCAGCGAGGTGTTGGCAATCAGATCATTCCAGGCCACACCGCGGGCCCAGGCCTCCACCAGTCCCATGAGTTCAGGCTCCCACCACGCAGGCACCACAACTTGGTGACGTTCCTGAGCCCGCAGCAGTTCCCTGCGGATTCCGGAAAGATCATGCAGCGCCTCCTCCGCCCGGGGCGGAGGAGGGAAGCCGCTCCAGAGGTCAGGCCGGTTCACTTCGGTGCTGATCGCTTCAAACACCGCTGCAAGCTCAGGCGGTGGCAGGTCATCAAGGTGACCACTCATCAACGCAAGACCCAGCCACAGCTCGTTGTCGCCACGCAGAGCCGCCACGGTTCTGCCGATCTCCGTCGGCACAAGGTCATCGAGAGCGCCGAAGTGCTGCAGGATCTCCATCAGAGCAATGAATGTCTCCCAGTGCTGGTTGGCACGGTGATGGAGCAGTTGCTGGCGCTCGGTGATTTCCAGTTCCAGCTCCTCCATGCGCCGACGGTGTTTCTTGAGCTGCTTACGATCCCCCCAGCGGTGTGCTGGATGGGCTTCCAGCTCAGCCTCAAGCTCCTGCACAGACTGCATCTGGCTCAGAACTTCCCCGGCAAGGTCGTACTGAGGTGTGGTCATGTCATGGCGCTGGGCCATGTGGCTTACAGCAAGAGCGAGTCCACCGCTGTGCTGATCGCCATGACGAAGTTCTCCAGAGCGTCCCAGTTCAGGAGTGCGCACCCCCTCGACCTGCAGACAGCTCAGTTCGGCGTGCAGGCTGACCACCGCCTGACAGGGCAGCAGAAGCCAGACGTTGTCGTAAGTGAGGCACAGCAGGAGCGGGAACTGACCGGGGCCATCGCATTTGTCAACGATCACGGCCGGGGTGACACCACCGCGCAACTGGGGAGATTTGAGACTCACCAGCGTGCCGACACTGGCGAACTGCAGCGCCAGCGTGAGCTCATGAGCGAGTGTTTCCTCCGCCTGCTGCTGGAGGATTCGCAGCAAACGTCGCTCCTCCCGGAGACGTCCGCGCAACTTTTCATACTCTTCAAAATCTTCCCAGGGCACATCACCGGATGATCCCTGCAACTGGCCGAGCTGGAGACGCAGCTGCTGAAGAATCTCCTCCTCCTCAAGAAGATCGAGGCTGGCGAGATAGCGGCCGAAACTCCTCTCAACCAACTCCCTGGCCTTGGCCAGGTCATGGCGCTGCAGCAGGTTGAGCACCATTCCATAGCTGGGTGTGAACTGACTGACGAGAGGATCTGCGGGGCTCGTGGCCAGCTGTCCCGCTTCTCGAACGCCTTCAAAACGACTCTGCACGGTCACCACATAGCCCTTTGAATCAAGGCCCCGGCGACCGGCACGACCAGCCATCTGCAGGAATTCACTCGCCATCAGCGGCCGATGGCCCCGCTCGGTGCGCTTGGACAGAGAAGCGATCACAGTGCTGCGCGCAGGCATGTTGATCCCGGCCGCCAGGGTTTCCGTGGCGAACACCACTTTCACTAACCCCTGCTGGAACAACTCTTCGATTAGCTCCTTCCACGCCGGCAAGACGCCGGCGTGGTGTGCAGCGATTCCCCGCAGGAGTGCATCGGCATGCAAGTCATCACGCACGGCCTCTGGGTTGGCCGCTGTGTAGGACTTGAGGCGCTCACGGATCCGTGCCTGCTCGGACTCACTGACCAGGCACAGCACTCCAAGATCGCGGACGGCCTTGTCACACCCGCGGCGACTGAAGATGAAATAAATCGCCGGCAACATGTCCCGAGCCGCCATCTGGGCCACCACGAAACTGATCGGCGGTTGCTCAGGCTGGGGAGGACGTTGAGACCGTCCCTTGCGCTTCTGCCCCTTTGGAGCCCGCCACACCTTGCAGTTGGGGTGGAGACCGGTGCCTTGGTCATTCAGCAACGGATGCAGTCCCTTGGCACTGCAGAAACTGAACTGAAGGGGGACGGGTCTGAAGTCGCTGAGCACCAGACGCGTGGGGCCATGGACCCGTTCGATCCAGTCGGTGAGCTGCCCGGCATTGGCAACCGTGGCGGAGAGGGCCACCAGCTGCACCGGCGGTGGACAGTGAATAATCGACTCCTCCCAGACCGTACCGCGCTGCGAATCGTTCATGTAGTGGCATTCATCGAGCACCACCGCCTCCACATCCGCCAGCGGGTCGTCGGACTCATCCGCTTCCGCATAGAGCATGTTGCGGAAGATCTCCGTGGTCATCACCACGATCGAGGCCTCACGATTGACGCTGAGGTCACCGGTCATCAAACCGACGTTGTCGGCCCCGAACTGCTCACGGAAATCACGCAGCTTCTGGTTTGACAGGGCCTTGAGAGGCGTGGTGTAAAACACCTTCTGGCCGTGGGCGATGGCCCGATAGATGGCATATTCGCCCACGAGAGTCTTACCGGATCCCGTCGGAGCACTGACAACAACTGAGTGTCCCTGGTTGAGGGCATCAATGGCCTCCAGCTGAAAGTCATCCAGCGGGAAAGGAAAAAGCTGCGTCGGATCAGGAGATCCCACACTGTCGGGCTGTGCAGCCTGGGAGTCCTGGGTGTTCATGGCGGGATCTTAGGGACGCCGTCGCCACAGCACCGCTAAGAGACTTCCCAGCAGAGAGTGCATCACGGCGGAGATCGCTCCCGGAAGAGCGGTGAGCGGATTCGCGAAGCCACCGGATCGAGCCAGCACAACCGCCAGTCCGGAATTCTGCATCCCAACTTCAATGCTGATGGTGCGGCGCACAGCCCTGGGTTCACCCATGAAGGCCGGCAGCAGGAAGCCGAGCAGGAACCCACCGCCATGGAGCAACGCTGTGGCCAGCACCAGCAGGCCTCCCTGACGCAGAAGCACCTCGCGCTGACTGCCCACGATTCCAGCGACGATCAGGGCAATCGCAATGACGGCAACCGGCGGCATCACAGGCTGCACTCGGGCTGCCACCCGAGGCAGCCCCTGCTTGATCAGCACACCGAGAGCCACTGGCACCAGCACCACCTGCAGCACATTGACCAGCAAGGTCCATCCATCCACCGGCACGTAGCGCCCCGCCAGGGCACTGGCGAGCAGGGGTGTCACCACAACGGCAAACAGGGTGCTCAGCGACGTCATTACCACCGAAAGCGCCACATCAGCCCGGGCGATCAACGCCACCACATTGCTGGCCGTTCCTCCCGGGCAGCACCCCACCAGAATCAAGCCGACCGCCAGAGGCGGTTCCAGCTTGAGGCCCCAAGCCAACAGGGCCGCGAGAGAAGGCATCACCAGAAACTGGGCACCGACACCGATCAGGGCAGCCCGCGGAGGGAGCAGCGCCCTGCGGAAATCAACAGGGGAGAGACCCAGCCCCATGCCCAGCATGATCAGGGCCAGAGACCAGACGATCACCGGCCCTGCCACCCAGGTAAACAAGTCGGGCTGCAGCAGCGAAAGCAGTGCTGCCAGCAGGGTCCATAGGGGGAAGAAAAGAGTGAAGCGCTCCAAACCCATTAACCGCTTCTGAATGGAAGGGCAGAAATTCCCTTTCACTCTGCAGGGCGATCAGGGCCCAAAGTGGGGGTCATGACAGTCCCACCCACCCGCCGTCGACGACTGCGCACCTGGGAGCCATCCCTGGATGGCCAAGGCCTGCACCCCGTGATCGACAGCGTGACGGGCCCAGCCCTCGTGGACCTGGCCAGCAATGACTACCTCGGGCTCAGCCACCACCCGGCGCTGATCGCCGCAGCCGAGGAGGAATTACGACGCAGTGGTGTCGGTGCCGGTGGCTCCAGGCTGGTCACAGGAAGCCGGCCCGTGCATGACCGTCTTGAGTCAGCCCTGGCCAGTTGGCTGCAACGCGACAGGGTGTTTCTATTTCCGAGCGGATTTCAAGCGAACCTCGCAGCGGTCCTGACCCTTGCCAACCGTCACACCACGGTGCTGGCGGATCGCATGATCCACCATTCGCTGCTGGTGGGTGTCCAGGCCAGCGGGGCCCGGCTGAAGCGCTTCGCCCACAACGATCTCAGCGCTTTGCACCACCTCCTGCTGAGGTGCCGCAGCCAGCGGCCTGACGCGCCCCTGGTGGTGATCAGCGAAAGTCTGTTCAGCATGGAGGGGACCAGCCCGGACGTCCCGGCCCTGGCCGCACTCTGTCGGAACTTCAGCGCCAGCCTGCTTCTGGATGAAGCCCATGCGCTCGGAGTCCTCGGGTTGGAGGGGCGTGGGCTTGGCCTGGGAGTCGAGGACATCACCATGATCAGTGGCACCTTCGGCAAGGCCTTTGGAAGCGGTGGAGCCTTCATCGCCTGCGGCCGAGAGCAGGCCGACGTCCTGCTGCAGACCAGCGGAGCCTTCCGCTACACCACAGCCCTGGCTCCCCCCCTGGCGGCCGCCGCCCTGGAAGGACTGAACCTTTTGAAAGCCAATCCCTGCTGGGGAGCCGACCTGGTGAAACGGAGCAGTCGCTGGAGAGATCGCCTGGAAGCCCAAGGCTGGTCTCGCCCCGCCGGACTGGGGCCGATCCTGCCGTTGCTGGTGGGGGGTGATCAGCCAACGCTGGACTTGCAGCAACGGCTGGAGGCAGCAGGAGTTCTCACCGTTGCCATCCGCCCGCCAACCGTGCCGGAGGGCACAGCCCGTCTGCGGCTGGTGCTGCATCACCGTCAATCCGATGGGGATCTGCAGGCCTTGGAGAAGGCCCTTGGACACGGAGAGCTCCGGCCATGAAACAGGTCATTGCCATGCATGGCTGGAGCTCGGATGGTGCCGTCTGGGCTCCGTGGCAGCGATCCTTCCAGCACCATGGATGGCACTGGATCAATGGAGAACGCGGCTATGGCAGCCGCAGACCATGCGCTCCGGCCTGGAAGGAACCACACGATCCAGCAGCGCCGCAGCGACGGGTGGTGATCGCCCACTCGCTCGGCCCGCATCTGCTGGATGCTGCCGTGCTGGCCCAGGCCACGGATGCTGTGCTGCTGGCCAGCTTCGGACGCTTCGTTCCCCAAGGACGGCGCAGCCGTGCGCTGAGGGCTGGGCTTGAAGGCATGAAACGTGCGATTGGGAGCCCGGGAGAAGCCGAAATGCTGCAAACATTCCTGCAGCGCGCTGCCGCCCCCACGGATGTCAGCGCGCTGCCGCCCAGTCCAGGAATGCAGGGCCTCACGGCTGCGGGTCGGGAACGGCTGCGAGCCGATCTCGACCGCCTGCTTGAAACTGAAGGGCTGCCACCAGGCCTTCCCTCCACCGCACGGGTGCTCACAGTGGAAGCGGGATGTGATGCCATCGTGGCACCGGAGGCAAGCGAGTGCCTCCTCAGCGAACTCAACAACCTGCTTGAACAGGCACCGGAGCACTGGGTCCTCCCCAACGTGGGGCATGCACTGCTGGTGCCGGACCTGCTCTCCCGCGTCAGACAGTGGCTTGAGCAGGACATCGGGCGGCCCGGATGAAACCGACCGCCTGGCAAGACCGCGTTCTGCGGGGATTCGATCGCGCTGCCGAGCGGTATGACCGATCAGCACAATTGCAACGCTCGGTGGCCTGGCGCTTGGCCCAACTCTGTCGAAGGGAAGGGATCCCCGAGGGTCTCTGGGTTGATCTGGGAACTGGAACCGGTCATCTCGCGAGGGCGCTGGAACACCTCCACCCCGATCGCACCGTGCTGCGCGTCGATGGCAGTCGGGCGATGCTGCGCGGTCATCCTGACCATGCCGAGGTGTTGCACTGGGATCTCGCGACGGGACTGCCGGGTTGGCGCGAGGCACCAACCCTCTTGGCCTCGAGCTTCTGCCTGCACTGGCTGCCTGAACCGCAGCGGGTTCTGCAGCAGTGGATCCAGCGACTGTCCCCCACTGGGCTCCTCGCGGTAGCCCTCCCGGTGGAGGGATGCTTCCCCCAGTGGCAGGAAAGTGCCAGGCGCTGCGGGGTGCGCTGCACCGCTCTGCCATTTCCGTCCAGTGACGCGTTACTGAACAACATCCCGAAGCAACAGCTCCGCTTGGCGCGCCAGGTGACCTACACCATGGCGTCACCGAGCCTGCCGTTACTGCTCAAACCCCTGCGCAGGATTGGGGCTGGAACGAGCCCTCAATCACCACTGCCGCTGCGGGACTGGCGTCGTCTTCAGCAAGGGTGGAACGATCGCCAGAACGACGGCCAGCTCAGACTCACCTGGGTGATCCAATTGCTTCTGATTCGCGGATGACGTCAAGTTCTGATCCTCTCCGGCTCGTGGTCTGCGGCACAGACACCGACGTGGGCAAGACCGTGGTCAGTGCGCTGCTGGTTCAGGGGCTACAGGCCACGTACTGGAAACCAGTGCAGAGCGGACTGGAGGGAGGCGGCGATCGTCAGAGGGTGATTGATCTTTTGCAGCTGCCGGAACACCGCTGGATTCCAGAGACCTACGCCTTCCAAGCTGCCGTCTCACCCCATTGGGCGGCTGAGCTGGAGAACAGGGTCCTCGAGCCAGAACGGCTCCAGTTACCCCCCAGCAGGACCACTCCACTGGTGGTGGAGACGGCCGGAGGTCTGCACGTTCCGCTCACCCGCACCTGGAGACAGATCGACCAGCTGCAGCGCTGGAATCTCCCGGTGGTCTTGGTGTGCCGCAGCGGCCTGGGCACCCTCAATCACACTCTGTTGAGCCTGGAGGCCCTGGCAAGCCGCGGTATTCCCGTGCTCGGGCTGATCCTCAACGGCCCCCTGCATGCCGACAATCCCCGAACGCTGGAGGAGTTTGGAGGAGTTCCGATGCTGGCAGAGCTGCCTCCCCTTCACCCCCTCAACGCGGAAACACTCAGCTCTGCGTGGCAGACCCTGGGACTGGGCCTTAAGTTCAGGGCCATGATAAACAGCCCGGATCACTGATGACCAGCCGCCAGACCTGGGCCACTGTGGCCGTCGCTCTGCTCTGTGGGGGCATCCTTGTGCTGTTCACGGATGTTGAGGTTCAACTCGTGCGCTGGTTCAACTGTGGACCGATTGCAACCCAGGGAGAGCGCGACAGCGACGTCTGCCGCTGAAGGCTCCCGCTCAAACTGTCGCTCGAGCTCAACCCATTGGCCTGGAGCGAATCGGACAACGTCCAAGCATCAGGGCCACGTGACGCACCGCCATGGTCAGAGGCCAGCCCTGGCGTAGCTGTTCGTGGATCTGTTCCACCTGGGAAGGCGACCAGCCACGCATCTCGAGCCGTGCCTTGATCGAGGGCCATCCCCCTTCAAAAAAGATGCTGCGACAGCCCTCAGTGCCTTGCTGACATCGGGGCTGGGACGTCGCGGGATCGACGAACCGTCGAGATCTGGGCTGTCCCTGACGGCGACTGGCATCTTTGAAAGCCATCAGTGCACCAAGCGCGCGCAAGCCCATGATGACAACAGGCCGTCGCGCATGCCCAGTGCCTAGGAATCACCACCCCAACCTCTGGCCACCCTTCACATCCATCACCACCACACCGCCACTGGAGCAGGTGGTGCGGGGCGAAGGGGCGTTGCTGCACCGCGCCGAAGGCCCCCCCCTGATCGATGGAATCAGCAGCTGGTGGGTCACCCTGCATGGCCATGCTCACCCGGTGGTGGCGGCAGCCATCGCCGAGCAGGCGGCCACGCTGGAGCAAGTGATCTTCGCGGAATTCACCCATCCCCAGGCCGAACGGCTCGCCCAGCGACTGGCCCGGCACACCGGCCTCGATCGCGTGTTCTTCTCGGACAACGGATCCACGGCGGTGGAGGTGGCTCTGAAAACCGCCGTGCAGTGGTGGCACAACCGCGGAGAGCCCCGCCAGCAGTTGATCGCTTTTGAGGGCGCTTATCACGGCGACACCTTCGGCGCGATGGCCGTCGGAGCCCGCAGCCTCTTCAGCGAGCCCTTCGATCCGCTTCTGTTTCCCGTTGCGCGGGTGCCCTGGCCGCACACACACTGGGACGACGACTCGGTGGATCAACGCGAACAGGACGCCTTGAGAGTCCTGGAGCAAGCGCTGAAGACCCCAACAGCAGCTGTGATCCTGGAACCGCTGGTCCAGGGAGCCGGAGGCATGCGCATGGTCCGGCCGTGCTTTCTGCAGGCCGTGGAACAGTTGGTTCGCCAGGCCGGGAGCTTGTTGATCGCTGATGAGGTGCTGGCAGGCTTTGGTCGCTGCGGCGCCTTGCTTGCATCCCAGCGAGCAGGCATCCAACCCGATCTGGTCGCGCTCTCCAAAGGACTGACCGCCGGATTCCTGCCGATGGGGATCACGATGGCCCGAGAGGCGATCTTCGAGGAATTTCTGGGGAGCGATCCCACCCGAACCCTTTGGCACGGTCACAGCTTTACAGCCAATCCTTTGGGCTGTGCCGCCGCCAATGCCAGTCTCGACCTGCTGGAAGCCGAACCGGAGAACTACCAGCACTTTCAGGGAAGGCACCAGCCCCATCTGGAACGCCTGGCCCGCCACCCGAAGGTCCAACGGCCGAGGTTGTGCGGAACGATTGCCGCCTTCGACCTTGTGACCGACAGCACCCGGGGGTATCTCAACCCCGCTGGAAAAATCCTGCGCGGCCTGGTGCGCGAACACGGTGTCCTGATTCGTCCCTTGGGGGATGTGGTGTACCTCCTTCCTCCGCTGTGCATCAGCGATGCGCAGCTGGATCAGTGCTACATCAGCATTGAGAAAGGACTGGACATTCTCAGGGACCAAGCCTGAGGGCTGCTTCCACATCCGCCCGGGACAGCCCGTAGGGAAATGAGCAAGACCTCGCTGGCTGAGAGGACGTCCAGGTCACGCCCAGGTCGTCCTGATCAAGCCTCAACCGGGCGCTCCATTCAGGCTGCTCCCAGATCCAGTCACAGGGATTCTCCTCACTGCGACCAGCCCCCAAAACCTGCATCCATTCTTCAAGAGCTCGCAACGAGTGCTGGTTCAGCGGAGTCTCTGGCGGAGGAAGCGGTGCCATCAAAACCACCAGGGTCGACATCGATGGTCCAAGTCTGCTCTGCCGTCAGCCAACTCGGCTGAACCTGGAGCGCCAGCCCCCGATTCCAGGCCAAACCGACCCCCAGGACGAGACAGAGCAACAACGCTGCTGCGAGCAGGAGGAGTGATGTCCATTCTCCTCCGGACAGGGGACGGCGTTGACCAATCGCATGGGGCGTTGGCAAAGGGGGCTGTGCTGGTGACACGGAGTAGGAAGTCCGCTCCTCAAGTGCTGCGTCATAAAGACGTCGCAAGCGCGGATCGGCCAATTGCTCATAGGCCTCACGAAGGAGTCGGAATTGTCTGGCCGCATCCTCAGCTGGCAAACGGGTTGTATCGGGATGCACGGCCTTGCTGAGCCTGCGGAAGGCCTGGCGCAGCAGTTCTGCATCAGCGTCTTTGGTGACGCCAAGGCGCTCGTAATGGCTGAGTTCGTGAACCGAGGATGGCATCTGTTGAGCGGAGTCCCCGTCACATCAACACCTTAGAAAGGATGGAGGGGAAGTCCGTCATGCCGGAGTCAACGCCATTCGCTGCCCCTGGGCCGGAGCTCTGGTCCAGGCTGGGTTGGAGCCCTGACTCGGTGCAATGCGAGCAACTCATCGCTCTCCAGAAGCTCTTGCGTGAGTGGAACAGTCGGGTCAATCTCACCAGGCTCATTGAAGGGGAAGACTTCTGGATCACCCAGGTGATGGACAGTCTCTGGCCTCTGAAACACGAGCTCGACACAGCCGACAAGCCTCGTCGCTGCATCGATGTCGGCACTGGCGGCGGATTCCCAGGTCTTGCAGTCGCCATCGCTCTCCCAGGAGCGGAAATGACCTTGGTGGATTCGGTTGGACGCAAAACGGCGGCGGTGGAGGCCATGGCCCGATCTCTCGGAATGGCGGAGCGGGTCAGCGTCCGCACCGAACGGGTGGAACGGACCGGTCAGGACCCCAGCTGCAGAGCCAGTTTTGACCTGGCCATGGCCCGGGCCGTGGCCTCAGCTCCTGTCGTGGCCGAATACCTTGTCCCGTTGCTGAATGCCGAAGGCCAGGCCCTGCTGTATCGAGGACGTTGGCAACAGGAGGACCAGCTGGATTTGGCCCCTGCTCTTGCCATGCTCAAAGCAAGACGGGTTGACGTTGAGCGATGTGAATTGCCTGCGGATCGCGGACCTCGCACCGTGATTCGGCTCAAGCCTGACAAGCCCACACCGAAGATCTATCCACGTGCCGTGGGCAT
This sequence comes from Synechococcus sp. CO36386bin_29, assembly GCA_011523835.1. GTDB lineage: Bacteria > Cyanobacteriota > Cyanobacteriia > PCC-6307 > Cyanobiaceae > Synechococcus_C. Next base: position 44,149 of record WTFZ01000037.1, read on the forward strand.
TCCCGGCAAGCAGCCTCTTGGTGCTCAGGCTGATGACAACCGCTCTTGAGTTCCGCCTCCCACGCGTTCACGCAAACGACGCAGTTTCTCTGGAATCGAGGACCTCCAGGGGCTGTCAAGCAAGACACTATCGAGGTCATCTTCCTCCACATCGCGATCAAGGGCATCGGCATTCGCGCCAGGGAACCAATGCCCGGCCCGGCCCAAGAGGCTGTAACGGGCCCGGGCGTAACTCTCCAGGCCCCAGGCCTCAACAAGATTGTGGAGCCAAAGCAGCACGGGCAGGTTGATCTCCCCGGGCGTGGTTTGCCAACTGGGAAGCCCCTGCCGCCAACTACTCAACCAGTCGTCTCCAAGGGTGGTCACCTCGGCCTGGTGCAGCCGGGCCTCGATGGAACTCACCAGGGCCTGGGCGTCATCCAGTCGACTGACAGCCTCAAGATGGAGGTCAAGGTCCTGAGGGCAGGCCGCACCCACGCTGAGGGTGTGAACACGCTCGTCGCGCAGACAGAACAGGTCGTTGAAAACGATGGGATGGAGAGGGTCGGTCAGTTCCATCAGCCGTTGAGCCGGTGTGTGCAGGTGCCCCCCCTTGTCTGTAGGACTGATGATGAAGACGCCCATGTCATGGCGGTGCGCGGCGGCAATCGCCGGCTCGTTGTCCTGGCGGATGAAATACCAGTGCAGGTTGACGTAATCGAAGGCATCGGTCTCAATCGCTTCCACGATCACATCGGTGTCCCCGTGGGTGGAAAAGCCGACATGACCAATGCGCCCTGCTTGCTGCCAGCGCTTGACCACCTCCAGGCAACCGCCTGGTCTGATCGTCTGGGCGAGATGATCGCGTCTGTTGATGCCGTGGATGGCCAGCAAGGCCACACGCTGCACCCCTAGGCGCTGCATGCTGAGCTCCAGCTCAGCTTCAAACAAGGCAGGATCCTGTTGAGGGGGAACCTTGGTTTGAAGGATGCGACCGGGGTCAGGGCAATCAGGCATGGCCCAGCCCAGCTGCCGTTCTGAACTGCCGTAATGGCGCGCCGTTTCGATGTGATGAAAACCAAGATCGACAGCCCTTTCGAGGGTGCGCTGCAGCGACTGCTGAGACTCCACTGTGATCGCCTTGGCATCAAGGTCGTTCCAGCTCTGCTGAAAACGCATTCCCCCGAGGGAAAGCACCGGCATGGAAAGCTCAGTGCGTCCAAAACGGCGGGTGGGTAGACCAGTCACACGTCAGTCCGTTTGCGATCCGCGAGGTAATTGCCGCCGCGGTCTGGCCGGTGACGGCAATCCGAGGGGGAGAAGCTCTTGGGCATCCAGCTGACGTTTCAGTGCAGGTAAATCATCAAACTGGACCCAGTGAATGCAGTCCACGGGGCAGGTTTCGATCGCTTCTTGTATCCGTTCACTGCTGTCGCCATCCTGGCGAATAGCCCGGGATCGTCCGAGATTGGGCTCGATTGCGAAGGTGTTAGTGGCCACGTGCGCGCAGTATCGACAACCAATACAAACAGCTTCATCAACCCAGACAGCTCGCTCTCGCAGGTCTCCGCCGAGAACTGGTTCGAACCCCGAGGCCTCGGAGTGCTCAAGAGATGAAGCGGAATAAGCCGCTGCTGGGTTGTTCACGCCAAAGAAATCTTGATCAGGCGTCCCAACGGGTCACCACCAATTCAATCGAGCCATCCTGAGCAGTGGTCTGCTGAGCGAGATCAAACCCTTCTTGACGACTGGCTTCAAGCACCGTGCGCAGTGCGTAGCGCTGGGTGAGCTGAGACAGGAAACGTTCCACGGGAACCGCCTGCCTCCACAGATCAAGATCGGTCACAAATTCGTACGCACCGCTGGTGGCATTCCATCGGAACCCAAAATCAGCACCGCCATCGATCGCGACAGACAGCTCCGCCTCAACGGTCTGCCCGCGATAACCACGCACGGTCTGCGTCCCTGAATCGGGGGCATAACCGAGATCTTCAAGAGCGCCGCGGAGGGGCTCAAGCCGACGAAGTTCAGTCTTGACAGTGCTGAAGTGAGACATCAGGAGGGCTCGACGGACTGGGTCTGGTGGAGGTTTTGGGCAGTGGCAAAAGCCTCAGATGTGGACTCGCGCCGTTCAACGGTGCCGAGGGCCGCTTCCAGGCGATCCGTGAGCTGCAAACAGCCGTCACCAGCGACCCCTTCCACCGTTTCCTCGACGCGACCGTCGGGACGAATTCGGAATCGCACAGTGCGCTGAGGCATGCACCACCAAAAGTTGGACAAATGCTAGAGGCGAGAGACCTTGACCGGAGAACCCTGTAACTGATCCAGCTCAGAGCAGCAGACCCTCATCGAGCAGGGTCTTCAACCGGTCCACAAGCTCGGGATCATCAAGCTGCTCAAGAGCGGTGCGAGCCTCATCGCGAACCGTCGCTTCACGATCCTTGAGCAGTGAGCTAACAAACATCTCCACCACCTGATCCTGGCGAGGCTTCACCAGATGGTCATACAGTCGGGACAAGGCCCAGATGCAGTTGCTGCGCACAACGGGCTCACTGTCGATCTGAAGGCTCACAAGCAATTGCCCCGCCGCCAAATCGGCCTTCGCAGGCGAGGTGCTGCCGGCCTCCGCCAGGGAGACAGAGGCCCAGAGGCGCACGGATGCCACATCGGTTTGCAGCGCGTGGATCAATGGATTAAGAACTGGAGCGTCCGAATAATTACCGAGACTCCAGGCAGTGGCTTTGCGGACATAGGCATTGCTGTCCAACTTGAGCAGCTGCAGCAGGGGCTGAACCGCCTGCGTTGAAGGATTCCGTCCCAGGGCGTACACAGCGCTCATGCGCACCACTGGGCAGGACTGTTTCAGCAGCGGCAGCAGCAGGGGAACCGCACGGGGATCACGATGCTCACAGAACACACGCAAACCCTGCAAGCATTGGTCATGGCCCTGTTGCAGCCATTCCAGTCCTTCATCACAGGCTCTGGCGGCCAGAAGGGCATCATGCTCTGGGTCATCCAGAGCAATCTCATCGAGGGGGTCCCCGACCAGCTCAGCGGCTAGCTCATTGGCCAGCACATCAGGATCGATCGCCAGATCGGCCATCGCATCATTCTTTTTGGAGCTGAATGCATCTCCCATGTGCTGATCGTAATCTCAGCCCAGTGGTGCGGGAGCCAGCATGTCCCCCGGAAGCCAGATACGAGCACTCACGGCGACCAGGGCCAGAGCGAACAGAGCCACGATCAGGATGGGCAGCAAGGTGGAACGGAAAAACGCCACGACGTTCAAGAGTTCGGCCCATTGTGACTTCCGGAGCACTTGAGCCACGTTCAGACCAGCGTTACAGCACGCCCCGTCCTCCGCAGCATGACCAGACCCACTCCGGCGACGACCACCCCAAACCAACCCAGCACCTGCTGGTGCAGCAGAAAGGCTCCCGAACCCAGCAAAGCCCCGAACAGGATGCAGGAACTGAACAGGAAGCGGGTCATCAAAGTCGCCAGCGATTCAGCGGCTTCAACATCCCAGCGACGACGCCACTGCTCCCACCCGGGGCCAGGCGGACGCACGGTTTGCACGAAGCGCTCGAGCACTTCCGGGGATTCCGGCGGTGTCAGCAGCATCACAGTCAGCCAGACCACTGCCGTCAACCCAGTCGTGACCATCAAGCGCTGGCCGTAATCAGCAATCTGCAGCAGCGGAACAACGGACGTCACAAAACCCACCACGAAGCCGCAGAGCATTGCTGCAAGTTCAGCAGCGGCATTGATCCGCCACCAGAACCAGCGCAGCACCAGCACCACGCCAGGCCCCGTGCCGATGGCGATCACCAGACGAAAAACAGTGCCAATGCTGTCGCTGATAAGGGCTGTGATCACACCCAACACGAGCAGGATCACACTCATCAGCTGCCCCACCAGCAGGAGTTCCCGCTGGGAGGCTTGCGGGCGCAGGAAGCGTTGATACAGGTCGTGGGTCAGGTAGCTGGCGCCCCAGTTCACCGAGGTACTGACCGTGCTCATGAAAGCTGCCACCAGAGACACCACAACAAGGCCGAGCACCACAGGAGGAAGAAACTGAACAGCCAATGCCGGATAGCTGAGCTCCCAGTCCGCCTGATCGGGTAGAAGCACCAGTGCCGCCAGGGCAACGAGCACCCAGAGCCAGCTGCGCACGAGGTAATTCACGACCAGAAACACCCAGCCCGCGAGGCGTGCCTCCTGCTCATTGCGAGTGGCCAGCATGCGTTGGATGAACTCACCACCGCCGTCACTCCTTCGGAAGCTCCACCACTGCACTGTGAGATAGGCCAGAAAGGTGGACACGCTGATCCCAGCACCGCCGATCCAGGTGAAACCGTTGTCCTCCCAGCTCCAGGGAACGATGGACAGCAATTCAGGACGACCCAAAGCCTCCAGTTGCTCCAAGAGGGGGCCCATGCCCCCTGCAGCATGAAGGGCGGCCCAGGCGACGGCAGCAGCACCGAGCAAGGCCAGGATCAGCTGAATGAAATCCGTGATCACCACTGCCCAGAGTCCGCCGGCCGCGGTGTAAGCCAACACCAGCGCCGCCACGATGATCAGGAGAAGCAGCGTGTCGGACAGGCCACCGGCAGCGGGGATGGGCTGATCGGAGACGATGCCAAGAGCACCGACCACCTTGCGCATGGCCAGAAACGCGTAGCCAATGCCGATGCAGTTCACAGGAAGTGCCAACAGAAAGGCCTTGATTCCTCGCAACCAGGCAGCAGCAGCACCTCCATAGCGCAGTTCGGTGAAGGCCGCGTCGGTGAGGACTCCACTGCGACGCCAGAGGGGCGCAAAGACCACCGCCATCGCCACGTGCGCGAGTCCGAATCCCCACCACTCCCAGTTGGCGGCCAGTCCCCGCGTCCCAACGATTCCCGCCACGTAGAGCGGTGTATCGATGGAGAAGGTGGTCGCAGCCATGGACGCACCGGCCAACCAGCCGCTGAGCCGGCGGCCGGCTACGAAATAGTCGTCTTCGCCGCGGTTGCGCCGTGCCAGCCAGAGCCCCAGAACCAGCGTGCTGACCAAATAGACGATCAGGATCAACCAATCAATGCGCGCCATGGGGACGAACGGTGATCCGCTGAGTCTCCCTTACTTCTGGCGGGAACGCCTGAGCTGCCCGCAGGCTGCATCCTGGTCAAGGCCGCGGCTGGCACGCAGGCTGACGGCCACCCCACGGCCTTCCAGCACGCGCCGGAATCCCTCGATACGATCCCGCGTGGGACGCCGAAATTCCTCTTCCTCGATCGGGTTATAGGCGATCAGATTCACGTGACTTTGGAAACCACCGACCCGATCAGCCAGCTCCTGAGCATGAGCCGGATGGTCATTGAGACCGCCCAACAAGATGTATTCGAAGCTCACACGCCTGCCGGTGATGGCCAGGTAGTGCCGGCAATCCTCCAGAAGCGCGTCGTAGGGATAGGCATGCGCCGTGGGAATCAGCTCCTCCCTGAGGGTCTGGTTCGGGGCATGCAGGCTCACCGCCAGGGTGAACTGAGCACGGCCGAGTCGCTCCATGGCCAGTTCAGCCAGCTTGGGAAGAGTGCGAGGCACTCCCACGGTGCTCACCGTGATTCGGCGCTGGCCGATTCCGAGATCATCGTTAAAACAACGAATCGCATCCAGCACCGCCTCGGTGTTCAACAGCGGTTCCCCCATGCCCATGAACACCACATGGGATGGACGGCGCTCCATCACCTCACGCACGCTCAGCACCTGCGCAACGATCTCGTGGGTGTGAAGCGATCGTTGCAGTCCCCCTTTTCCCGTGGCGCAAAACCGACAGGCCATCGGGCATCCCACCTGGCTTGACACACAGACGGTGAGGCGCTGATCCGTGGGGATGCCGACGGTCTCAAGTGTCTCCCCAT